>NZ_VOYL01000003.1:0-149766 GCF_013420295.1 Acinetobacter sp. YH01018 | reverse complement strand
GAATAATTCAAGTGAATTTGTTTGAAAGAAGAACTTTAAAAGCTTTATTTTCACCCGATAAAATACCCATAAAACAAGAGGAAGCTCAAATGAGCTTCCTCTTGTGAAAAATTGTGGGACAGCAATGCCTTAAAGGTCGCTTTTTTTATGGCTAGAATTTTCTACACAGTCGCTTATTCCGGTTTCAGCAGGTCCTGAAACTTGCTGCGCAATTTCATTAATTTCGGAGGGATGGTGAAATTGCAGTAGCCTTGCGCAGGATTGCGGGCAAAGAAATTCTGGTGATAGTCTTCGGCAGGGTAGAACTGCGGTGCAGGGCTTAGCTCAGTCACAATATTGAGACCTTCTGTTTTCAGGGCATCAATTGTGTGTTGTGCCTGCTGTTGCTGTTCATCATTAAAATAATAAATCACAGAACGATATTGAGTGCCGATGTCATTACCTTGACGGTTTAAGGTCGTTGGATCATGAGTGGTAAAAAAGACATCTAACAGCTGAACGAAGCTTATTTGCGTTTCATCATAATCAATCAGAATGACTTCGGCATGGTTGGTATCGCCACGGCAAATATCATCATAACTCGGATGTTCAGTATGGCCACCAGCATAACCACTGACCACTTTTTCCACACCTTTTAACTGTAAAAAAACGGCTTCGACACACCAGAAGCATCCACCACCGAATAAGGCCTGTTGCATAGTTTGATCCTGTATTTGCTTATTGTTTTTAATATAGAGGCTTTCTATGAAGCTAAAATGTATTGAAACATTTTAAACACAAAAGCCTGAGCTTTCAGGCTTTTATTTGAGCAGTTTAACGTAGTTGCACCGGACTGGTAAATTGCAGCAGTACGTTGCCGTAGCGATCAAGCAATTTAAGCGTTTTCCCGAAAACCTGATAGTGGGCTACTTTAGCCAAGGCTGCATTAAATTGTTCAGACGGATTGTTATTTTCCAGACAGGCCATTTTAGTCCCTGCCATTTGACTGAGCACCAGGGTATCTCGACCTGATGCATAGCTGCCCATAATACGATTGCAGCCATCGGCACCGCTGACACGTTTAGTTATGGCATCAAATTGTAAACTTGGAATATTGTGTGCAGTCGGTGCTGTCTTGATTGCGGTATTGCCAATATGGGTGGCAATCCAGCTACGGTTTTGCAGTTGCACTAAATTGGCAGTTTCAATGGTAGCAGATGCACTTGGTGTGGTTTCACAACCTGTCAAAGCAATAGCAGTGCCCAGTATGCCAATAGCAAATATTTTTTTTAACATATTGGAGTTCTCATTTTTGGTTTAACTTGGAGTCTATATAAACAAAAAAACAGGTTTTTCACTAGGATTAAATGGATGTTTTTTATATTTTTAATTTTAAAATTCAGCTGATTCGTCTGTTATCGATGCGGGGATGCCCTGACGAATCAGGCGTGAATATTGTGTGCTGGAGATATTCTTTAACTGGCTGACG
This sequence comes from Acinetobacter sp. YH01018, assembly GCF_013420295.1. Lineage (NCBI taxonomy): Bacteria > Pseudomonadati > Pseudomonadota > Gammaproteobacteria > Moraxellales > Moraxellaceae > Acinetobacter > Acinetobacter sp. YH01018. Next base: position 148,298 of record NZ_VOYL01000003.1, on the reverse strand, counting down.
CGCGGGTTAATGTAGGCAATCTTATACCACTGTTTCATGCTTAAGTCATGGGAAATGGCATTCAAGTCATAGAGGTAATTAGGTAAATATCCTGAAGCCAGCAGGCGGTAATCTGTTGGGAAAGGTCTTTTGGATATTGCCTGTACCATGTCAAATACCAGCGTGGTGCAGTTACTGGTTAGGCTGTTATACCATTTTGGCTGATGTTTTAATTCATTGGCTTTATGCAGATATTCTTCAAACAGGGCACGTATTTCACTTTTTGGCATATTAATTGGAAAAAAATAGACCTGTTCGCCACGAATATTGCTGCGGGTATAAATCAGATCCTTTTCATCGGCTGCAATCAGGCTGAGTTCATATTTTCTGAAAAAACCGCCATACGTGGAAAATTCTTCATTTTTCTGTTTACGAATTTCAATTGAAAAGGTCAGTGGCGGGCTGTTGGTAAAATCGAAACTGACCAGTGTATGAGCAATGCGTGGTCCCATCCAGTACGATGTAATAATATTTACACCGCTAATCTGGTTTAAATCAAACTGCCGGGTTTCCCAACGTTCATCATAACTGCCATCCGCATGCCAGTTAAAATTGCGTACATTGTGCAGTGTAACCAGATTGCCCTGTTGCTCATAAGATAGTATTTGGGCAACTTCCGGATTCCATTCACGATCCTGTCTGGCTTGCAGACCAAAATACCAGAATAAGCCGACAAGAAAGAACAGAACATAGATCAGAACATCAGTCTGACGGTTCAAAACATATTGGGTGATATAAAGGCCGAGTATGCTTAAGGCAAAAGCGATCCAGATGCCGATCAGTAATCGTGTGACTAAGCCGCCAAAGGGTTGCTGAAACCATAAGGCCAGACACAGCCAAATAGAGGACATAATAACGAACAGACCGAACGCAGTGTGGAGTAGCACCATGCCCAAGGCAAGAAGGAATTTTCTTGTTCCAGTATTATGCATATTTGACTGTTATCTATAATTATTGCCTTTATTTTCGGTACGTTGCGAACTCAAAAGCAATTCCAGTTTTGTCATCAATATGTTGTTCTGAGACGACCTTTTTAAATTCAGCTGGAATTTCCGGATAGTAGGCATCGCCTTGAACGTCTAGTTCAACATGGGTCAGCTCTAAACGGTCGGCAATGTTCATGGTCTGTTTAAAGATTTCACCGCCGCCAATCACAAAGATTGATTCAGGTTTTTCTGATGCTTTAACATCGGCAACGGCTTGAGCCAAGGCGTCTTCAATAGAGTAGGCTACTTTGGTGCCTTCAAATGACCAGTCGGTGTCACGGGTAATGACCCAGTTGACCCGTTTTGGCAAAGTGCGGCCCATAGACTCCAAGGTCTTGCGTCCCATGACCACCACACCGCCTTGGGTGATTTCCTTAAAGTGTTTGAGGTCAGCTGAAATGTGCCAAGGCAGGTCATTATTTTTGCCAATGCAGCGCTGTTGATCCATGGCCACAACATGCACAACTTCTAAATTTTGGAAGGTCATAAAGTTCGCCTTATCTGATTATATTCCCGGATTTTTTTATTCAATTCCCCCTTTTTTTTAAAGGGGGAATTAGGGGGATTAGGAATTTAAGTGGAATGATGAATGAGAAAAAATTAAACCGCTACTGGCGCTTTAATGCCGGGATGCGATTCATAGCCGACAATTTCAATATCTTCAAATTTAAACGCGAAGATATCTTTAATTTCTGGATTCAGTTTCAATTGGCAAAGCGGCAAAGGTTCACGGCTAAGTTGTAATTGAGCCTGTTCAAAATGGTTCACATATAAGTGCGTGTCGCCACCAGTCCAGACAAAGTCGCCTACACCTAAACCGCAAACTTGCGCAATCATGTGTGTGAGCAGGGCATAGCTGGCGATATTAAATGGAACGCCTAGAAATACGTCGGCACTACGCTGATACAACTGGCAGGATAGCTTGCCGTCCTGTACAAAAAACTGGAACAGGGTATGGCAGGGTGGCAGGGCAACCGTTCCCGCTTCTTTCGGATTCCAGCCCGACACAATTAAACGGCGTGAATTGGGATTGGTTTTAATTTCGTTGATCAGCCATGTGATCTGGTCAAAACCATCCTGTTCATATAAACCATTTTCTTTTTTGGTTGCGCCAAAATTACGCCACTGATGACCATAAACCGGACCCAATTCACCTTCAGGACGGCCAAAACGCGCCGTTTGTTCTGCAGTAGCCCATTCATCCCAAATCGTAACTTTGTTGTCTTGCAGATATTTAACGTTGGTATCGCCTTTGAGAAACCACAACAGTTCAATCACGATGGAACGAAAATGCACTTTTTTGGTGGTCAATAAAGGAAAACCTTGAGAAAGATCAAAGCGCATTTGGTGACCGAATACTGAACGTGTACCTGTGCCCGTGCGGTCGCCTTTATCGCCACCGTTGTCCAGGATATGTTGTAAAAGGTCTAAATATTGACGCATGTCTCTCTCATAATATTGTGAATTTCTTGTGGCACATATTAGCCTTTTTTTACCGGGGAGGAAACTGTATCCATTAAGGGAGAAAGCAAGTTTAAAATATGGTGATAATTTTTATAAATAAATGATTTATATGTTTTTTGTTGGTGTTTGCAAAGTGGTATAAATACTAGGGCCTAATCTTGACGGTGTTTAATTAAAAGTTATAGGGGGAAGGAAAATGGATTACATTTTATTGAATGTATTTTTCCCGGGCTTGATAAAAAATCTGATAGGCCTGCCAATAGCCAAGAATAAAAACATGGGTTCATCATTTAAATGAAGTAAAGCATGTGTGGAGAAAGCAATACATGATCTGCTGAACGCCAGATTGTGTATTTATTCTGTTCAATCCCAGCAATTTATCAATTGAAAATCCGGATTTCAATGACAGCGCAATGTGGATGGAGTGAGGATAAAATAAATTTATCAGCAGTATTGGATGATAAAAAACTACAAAAAATAGTCAGTTAACTCACTTATCGGTAATTTATTTATATTTAATTACATTTGTTATATGAAAAATCACATTTTAGGGGTTACCATCTTGCCGTCGAAATGAGTGAAAAGCCGGTAGTGTCAGGCTTAGGAGTGTTTGGTAAAGAATGGTTTATGATCATAATGTAAACATGAGTGAAGTTTATGCTCCTGTTCAGGCAAACATCATAATTCGTTCCCAATCGGGTAAAAAATCGAAAAAATCTTCAGAATTTCAGACTGGGCAGGCCATAGCTAAAAAGAATGTGCTTGCAAAGAATGGCCAGCGAATTGATATCAGTAAATTCACCGATTTCTTGCAGTCCGTTTCTTCAACCAGCAGTTCACAAAAATGTGCCAAAAGTATCAGACTTGCTTTGGAGTCGGCGGGTGCAAGATTTCAAAGTCATCCCGTCGCTGCGGCAGACTGGGGAAATACCCTGATGAAAATTGGTTATCGAGAAATTAATCCTAAGTTCGATGCCCCGAAAGAAGGTGATATTTATATTATTGATCGAACCGGCAAACATGTGTATGGACATATTGCAGGATTTAACGGCAAGCAATGGGTATCTGACTTTAAGCAAAGAAGTTATGATGTTTATAATGAAAAAGGCCTGATCTATAAATATTACCGCCCGAGCTTTTAACTTTTTAAAAAGTTAAAAATAGCTAAACAGAACATTTTCTCAGAAATTTTTCTGAAATAAAAAAGATGCCCAAATGGCATCTTTTTTATTTCACCTTTAACTTAAGGCAACGGTTTGACTGGACTGCCGCCTAAAGCCTGCATCAAGGTGACATAGGCATTGTATTGGCTCTGTTTGGTTTGAACCCAAGACAAACGGGCATTACGCGTGGTTTCCTGCGCATCAAGCAGGTTTTTCAGGGCAATGGCACCATTGCGGTAACGTACTTCAGTTAGATGCTCGGTTTTCTCTGCAAGCTGTACATTGCGTTCTTGCAGTGCCACCTGTTTGTTTAATTCGGTACGGGCAGATAAGGCATTTTCCACATCGGCAAAGGCCTGATACAGGTTTTGACGGTACTGGACAATCGCTTTTTCATAATCCAGGTTACTGATCGCCAGATCTTTTTTCATGTCGTTATATTGCAGGAACGGCAGGCTGAGATTGGCACCCAAAGTTAATACCGGATTTTGCAAGAGACTGGTTAAAGATGTGCTGGAAGAGCCCAGGTTTCCGGTCAGGTTAATGGAAGGATAATAACTGGCTTTGGTGGCATCTTTAGTGGCAAGTGCCTTGCGTAAACGCAGTTCACTGGTTTGTAAATCCGGACGACGTGACAACAGCTCTGCTGGCAAACCTGCAGAAATAGCCGGTAGGGCAATACGCGGTAAACGTTGCGGTTCGGCAATATTGAGCTGCTGTACAGGTTGATGCATCAACGCTGCCAATGCTGTTCGGGTTTCGACTTTCTGCTGTTCAATCTGGCTTAAGGTCGCTTTTTGACTTTGCACCGATTGTTCCGCAGAAGTTAAATCTAGACCGGAAACCGCGCCGGCACGATATTGGCTGCGCACCAGCTCAAAGGTTTTTTGCGTACTGGCTAGGTTTTGTCCGGCAATTTGATAGCGTTCATTTAAATAACCTAACTGCCAGTATAAATTGGTCGTAGTGGCAATGAGGCTTTGTGCAGTAGCTTGCAAATCCTGTTCAGTCGCTAAAGCTTCCCATCTGCTGGCTTCGGTTTGACGTGCCAGTTTGCCGAATAAATCCAGTTCATAGCTTACGCCGCCACTTAAAGACAAGCCGCGTGAAGCATCATCCCCTGAATTCAGATCAAATGTATGTCCAGCGGAAACACTGGAGTTGACCCGAGGGCCTTGCTGGTTTTTCGCCAAACCGGCCTGTAAACGTGCCTGCTGCAAATTAATGCCGGCAACCACCAGATCGCTATTGCTGGTTAAAACCTGATTGACCAGCTGGTTCAGCTGCGCATCGCCAAATAAGGTCCACCATTGATCGGCATAGACATCGGCATGCACCTGCTGACTGAGTGCTTTGCTATTCTGGAAGCTGCCTGGAATATTCACGGCAGGCTGTTCGTACGGTGTTTTAACCACCGCAGCACAACCGACCAGTGAGCCAGTTAAAATAAGACTAGCAATAAGTTTGGTAAAATTCATTTGTATTCTAGGTATCCTTATTCTCGAGAAAGTGCATCGACAGGATTGAGCTGTGCTGCATTACGGGCAGGGATAAAGCCGAAGATAATCCCGATCATGCTTGAGCAGACAAAGGCCGCTACAATAGAGGTGGTGGAATAAGCCATCTGGAAGGTACCGCCAGCAAAATGACTAAACAGCTGTCCAATACCTAAAGATAAAAGCACCCCCAATATTCCGCCTAAAATACAGACCAGTACCGCCTCAATCAGGAACTGCTGCAAGATGTCACTTTGCCGTGCACCGACGGCCATACGCACGCCAATTTCCTTAGTACGTTCAGTTACAGAGACCAGCATGATGTTCATAACCCCAATACCGCCGACAATCAAGGAAATTACTGCAATTGCAGACACCAACAAGGTCATGGTTTGTGTGGTTTGCTGAATAGTTTCACGGATACTGTCTGCATTTTGGGTAAACACATCCTGTGCGCCGTGGCGTTGTACCAATAAATTTAAAATGGCATTTTCAGCTGCCGCACTTGGGTATTCGTCTTTGACCCTGATAATGATGCTACGTACATTTGCCTGTCCTAACATACGGCTCATCACTGTGGAATAGGGTAGGTAAACATTCAGGCTGTCTGAATTACCCATCATCGATTTTTGTGCTTCAACTACGCCAATGATACGACTGGGAACACTGCCCAACAGAATGACCTGACCGACAGGGTCGGTACCATCACTAAAAAACGTCTTTTGGGTATTGTCATCAATCACCACGTCCTGAGCACGTTCAGTCACGCCTTCTTTGTCAAAAGGCTGTCCTGAGGCAAAGTTCATACCTTTTACATAAAAGAAGTCTTCACTGACACCATTCACTGTGGCAGAAGCTTCGGTATCTTTAAAACGGGCAGTGACGCTGCTATTGACTGAAGGACTGACCCCATCGACATAGGGCTGTTCGGCCAAGGCATCAGCATCGGCAGGAACCAGGGTTTTTGCCTGGGAAGTTTTGGAGTTATCCCCAAATCCACGACCCTGATAGACGGTAATGGTGTTGGTGCCGAGACTACTGATATTTTCCAGAATTTTTTTTTGTGAACCATTGCCCAGTGCGACTACAGATACCACCGATGCAATCCCGATAATGATCCCGAGCATGGTCAGGAAGGTACGCATGCGGTGCGCATTCATCGCCAGCAGTGCCATATGAAAGGCTTCGCCTAGCCGGTCCGCCGCAGAGCGCCAAGAAGATGTTTTTTTCTGTGCAGTTTGTTCTAAGGTCTGTTTTTCTACAACTTCATCTGTGGCAATTCCAGGTACATTCGGTTTATCTGAAATAATGTTGCCGTCACTAATTTCAATAATACGTGAGGCATTTTTGGCAACGTTATGATCGTGGGTAACAAGGATGATGGTATGACCTTTGGCATTCAGCTCGCGCAAAATACGCATCACCTCAATACCACTGTTTTTATCCAGTGCACCGGTCGGTTCATCGGCCAGAATCACGTCACCGCCGTTCATCAAGGCACGTGCGATGGAAACACGCTGCTGCTGGCCACCGGAAAGCTGACTGGGGCGGTTTTGGGTCTTTTCAGCCAATCCCAGGTCCGAGAGCAGCTGGGTGGAGCGCTGTTGACGGGCAGAGGCATCGACACCTGCATAAATGGCCGGAACTTCAACGTTAGCTGCCGCGCTTAAATCGCCCAACAGATGATAACGCTGGAAAATGAAACCGAAATATTCACGGCGCAATTGTGCCAGTTCATCTGCTTCTAATTGACGTGTTTCACGCCCTTTGACCTGATAGCTCCCGGAGGTCGGCTGATCTAGACATCCCAAAATATTCATCAGGGTGGATTTACCCGAACCGGACTGCCCGACAATCGCGACCAGTTCTCCGGGATAAATCTCTAAATTAATGCCCTTTAAAATCTGAATGGTGCTTTCCCCAGCGGGGAATTCACGAGTCAGATCTGTGACCTTGAGCAAAGGCTGTTGATCTTGACTCATGATTACATTCTCACTGGCCCGGCACCACCACCTACACGGTTACTGCGTTTGGCAGCATCATTTGAGGTATCTGAAGCATCTGCAATCACCACTTGGTCACCTGGCTTTAAGCCTTTAATTACTTGAGCAGTGACACGGTTGTTCAAGCCGACCAAAACAGGTTGCGGTTTGGCCGTACCATCTGGCTGAACTACACGGACCATCGACATGGAGGCCTTGCCTTGTTCAATCAGTGATTTTTCTTCCGCAGACAGTTGCAAGCGTTTAGGGCGGTCAGTTTGCGCTTGATCATGATCAGTCTGATTTTGTTGTTTTACCTGGTCTGCATTACGATCAGCACGTTTGCCTTGAGGGCGATTTGAACTTTGCAAGGCTGCTGCTGGTACAGTCAATACATTTTTTGCTTCAGCCAGGACTATATACACTTGCGCAGTCATATCAATACGCAGTTTGCCATCTTCATTGGGTACATCAAACAGGGCGTTGTAATACACAGCCGTGTTTGAAGATGAAGTGGATGAGTTATTGCTTTCTGTATTGATAGAGTTCGGTGCCGGTTCTACCTGGCGTAGTTTGGCATAATGTTTTTTATCGCTATTGCCCAAGGTGGTGAAATATACGGTTTGACCTTCTTCAACTTTCATCACATCAGCTTCAGAAATTTCAGCTTTAATCGTCATGTTGTCGAGCTTGGCCAGTTTGACAATGGTCGGTGCACTTTGATTGGCGTTAACGGTTTGACCTTCTTCAGTCACAATGGCCACGATGGTGCCATCCATAGGTGCAACAATCCGAGTGTAGCCCAAGTCTTCTTTGGCTGTTGCCAGGGTTAAGCGCGACTGTTCAATCTGGGCATTAATGGCCAAAATTTCCGCTTGGGCAGTTTTATAGCTGGCCAATGCAGCCTCAAGTTCTGCACGAGAAGTTGCATCTTGCGCATACATGGCTTGCTGGCGTTGATATTCCGCTTGAACTTTAGCCAAGTTTGCCTGTTTGACTGCCAGTTGAGCCTGCTGGTTTTTAATGCTTGCTTCAGCCGTTTTCAGGTCATTTTCCTGACGAATCGAATCAATTTGCGCAATCAGCTGACCCTGTTTCACCTGGTCACCCAATTGCACATACATTTTTTTCACCTGACCTGAAACCTGCGCCCCGACGCTGACCATTTTGGTGGCTTCAAGTACACCGGTTGCAAGTACAGAGTCTTCAATATCGCCACGCGTGACTTCACTGCTAATGTATTGCGGCGCTTGTTCTTTTGGTTTTAAAAAGAACCAGGCGGTGACTGCAATAACAAGAATACTGACTATGGCGACAACTATTTTAGACGGTTTTATTTTTGGCATAGTGAGCTGATAAATGAGGAAAATTGCAGCAATTATAAAAGCTAAATAAGGATAAAACGTGAACTTTTTAAAAACAAATGAGAATTATTTTCTTTTTGAAGTTCTATTAAAAATTTACTAAACAGAGAGTTGATTCCTTTTTAACAAAACTTTTAGCATGAATGAATAGAGCAGAGAAATTTTATTAAATTTCGATTCCATCAATTTTCTAAAAGATGGTTTTCAGCCTGATGCTTGAGTTTTTCAAAACGCTGTTGAGAAAGTGGAATGTCGTTCACAGAATCCGTGGTATCAAGATGTATTGGATTTTAGTCGAATGATAATAGATTTATTTAATGATTTTTATTTAGATAGCTTTTTCGTGCTGGAGATGTTGATTTCTTTTTTACCTTCACTCTCCTGAGTTTCCAACTGGTAGACATAATTTAAAAAATCTTTGTTTTATCTCTAGATTTAAATAAAAAAAGTTTGTAGTATTAAATCCATAAAATAATTATGGGTTTAATAATAAGAGCATTAATCCCCATAATTATGCGAAAAAGATCATAACTTTAATATTAAAATTTGTAAGAGGTAAGTGATGGAATGGAATCAAACCTATAATATTGGGATTGATGTGATTGATAATCAGCATCGTCAGATCTTGGATTATATTAATGCTTTGGAGCAGGTGAAAAACACGGGGCAGCGCGATAAAATTAAAGAGGTTTTGGAGGATTTAATTGACTACACCCAGTCGCATTTTAGCTTTGAAGAAAATTTGCTGGAACAAGTCAGTTATCAATACTTACCATCACATCGTGGTATCCATGACTTATTTGTAAAACGTCTGAATGATTACCGCCTGAAATTTGAAAAAGGTGAATCCATTGAAAAAGACTTGTATCGTCTGCTGTCCAAGTGGCTGATCAACCATATTCAGCATGATGATCAGGACTATGTCGATGCAGTGCGAGACAATATGTTGAGCTATCTACGTAAACAAGAAGAGAAAAAAGGCAAAAGCTGGTTTTCACGTTTCTTTAGTTAGGCGCTTGGCGATAAAAATAAGGTTTGACCACACATGCTGCTAATGGCTTGCAGAACCAGATGTTCGGGGTTTTCTTTGCCTAAACCTTTTATTGAAGCATCAATGCGTAACAATAGGGATGGCCAAGTCAGGAAACAGTTCGGATTGAGCCGTCTTAAGGCTTGTTGATATTGGCTAACTTTATTTTTCCAGATGCCCAACTGTAAGGCATTGTGTGGCTGTTCAAAAAGTTGCATCAGTAAACGCATTTCTTTGCTGATGCTCCACAAGATCAGGCTCATCGGTTCACCCGAGGCAATTAAATACTGGAAAATTTTAATTGCCTGAGCCAGATTGCCTGCAAGCAGGGCATCATTTAAATCATAAGTGGTGTAGCGCGACTGATCTTGTAGACATGAATACAAATGATCAATCTGGATGATCTCTACATCAGCAAAAGTATCACTGACGCGCATGAGGCTGTTTTTTGCAGCCAGCAGATTGTGCTCGTGGTGCTGTTCCAGCCAGGCCCAAGCATCAGGGGCCAGTTTGATGCCCAGCTTTTCGGCCTCAATACTTAAAATCCGTTGCCGGTCTTGCGGATAATTGGCCGCAAGTGACACTGTCACGCCATTGGCATCCACCACCTGAAAAAAACTGGATTTTAGGCTGCTGCTGTCCTGTTTCGGCATTACCACCAATAGCAGGTTTTGTTCATTATGCTGGATATAGCTTTTTAGTTGCTTGATGCCATTGGCATCGGGCTTGATATTGCCATGTACTTCAACAGCCAGTTGTGTGGAAAACAAGGACAGGCTGTTTAAAGCATTAAAGACATTTTTCCAGTCACTGACATTGCCAATATCATAACGCTGACGTTCAATTTCCTGTTTTTGCCAACTCTGCCGGAAAGCATCAAGTAAATTTTGTTCGAGCAGAGGTTCCTGACCATACATAATCCAGGCACCGCGAGCTTCATCAACACGTTTGAGTGCTTGGGGATAGTCAAGTTTCATCGCACGATTTTCTATATTTAAGGTTGGGTCGTAGAAGCCGCTGGTTTGGTCACGACTTTGGGTAAACGGTTGGATGAAATCTGACGCACAATTTGCTGTGCCACATCATCAACAATCACCTGATTGAGGTACTTCTGTTCCTGATCATCCGTGTTTACCGTAGCCACATCATATTGATAGCTGCGTGAAGCTGTGATGGCACGCGGTTCAGTAACCGGATTACCTTGTGCATCTTCAATACGGAAAGTCACGGTTAAGCGCAGTAGGGTTTCCACCAGTTTGCCATTCAATTCATGACGCTGTGGGGTGTAATCCAGTACACGCAACACATAAGCATCGGGACTATTGCTCAGCTGAATACCTGTTGCACCCAAATAAATTGCAAGTTTTTCATGCAATTGTCCTGCATTATCCGGCAATGCCAATTTCATTTTAGAATAAGCCACAGGAGCAGTTGTCGGGTTGGTGCCTTTTAAATGAAAGCCACAGCCCACTAAGCCTGCACTTAGACCACAAGTTAAAACAATTGCTGCTAAACGTTTGCCCAAATGCATGCGTTGTCCTCTGTATTGTTCTTCAAAGCAAAAAAGGAAGATCGAAAAATATGTAGTGATTGTATGTGCAAAGCCCGTTGATTGACAACGGGCTTTGTTTGGTAATTGTGAAATCTCCCCTAACCCCTCTTTGATAAAGAGGGGAAAGCCTCCCTTTTTCAAAGGGAGGTTTGGAGGGATTCTTAAACCACCAAGTTTACTAACTTATTCGGCACCACAATTTCTTTCTTGGTTGGACCGGTCAAGAATTGTTGTACTTCAGGCAATGCTTTGGCTTGTGCCAAGATGTCATCTTTAGATGCATCCACAGACACTTCGAGCTTGCCGCGAAGTTTCCCGTTGATTTGAACCACAATCGTTTGTGTATTACGTGTTAATGCAGATTTATCTACAGCAGGGAACGCAGCAGTTGTTAATTCAATACCAAACTGAGCCAATAAAGTCTGGCTTACGTGTGGCGCAAATGGAGCTAATAAAGTCAGAAGTGTGGTGATGGATTCACGAGCAACAGCAACATCGTTGTCATCTTTCGTTTCGAACTTGTTGTTCGCATTTAACAATTCCATCATCGCTGCAATGGCAGTGTTGAAGGCATGACGACGTTCAATGTCATCACCCACTTTCTGGATGGTTTCATGCGTTTTACGGCGTAAGTCTTGCGCAGCCGTAGAAAGCGCCACTTTGTCGATGTTTGAAGCATTGTTACCTTGCTCAAGGAAACCGGTTGCCAAACGCCATACACGTTTCAAGAAACGGTTTGCACCTTCAACACCTGCATCAGACCATTCAAGAGATTGATCTGGTGGAGCAGCGAACATCATGAATACACGTGCAGTATCTGCGCCGTATTGGTCAATAATCGCTTGTGGGTCGATACCGTTGTTTTTCGATTTCGACATTTTTTCCTGACCGCCAACCACGACTTCTTGACCATCACCAGTGTATTTTGCAGAAAGCACACGACCTTTTTCGTCTTTTTCCAGCTCGATATCCGCAGGGTTAAACCAGGTTTTCTTGCCTGATTCTGCTTCACGGTAGTAAGTATCAGCCAGTACCATACCTTGTGTTAACAAGTTGGTGAACGGTTCGTTGCCTTGTACCACACCTTCATCACGCATCAATTTGTGGAAGAAGCGCGCATAGAGCAAGTGCAAAATCGCGTGTTCAACACCACCGATGTATTGATTCACAGGCAGCCAGGTTTGACCTGCTTCAGGTTTGACCATGCCATCTGTAAAGTCTGGAGATGCATAACGTGCATAGTACCAAGATGATTCTACGAATGTATCTAATGTATCTGTTTCACGACGTGCGTCGCCACCACAGCAAGGACATTTTGTCTCGTAGAACTCAGGCATTTTGTTCAATGGGTTACCTGAACCGTCTGGCACTACATCAGTTGGAAGGACAACAGGAAGTTGATCTTCTGGTACTGGCACTTGACCACAGGTGTCACAGTTAATCATTGGAATTGGACAACCCCAATAACGCTGACGAGACACACCCCAGTCACGTAGACGGAATTGAACTTTAACGTTGGCAAGACCTTGCGGCTCAAGTTTTGCAAGGAAGGCATCAAATGCACCCTGGAAGTCTAAACCGTCAAATTCGCCTGAATTAACCAGTTTACCTTCTTTAGAGCCGTACCATTCTTGCCATTGAGTTGCATCAAAGTCAGCATCATCAGCGCCTTTGGCATCAATCACTTGCTTGATGGTTAAGCTATATTTGTTGGCAAATTCGAAGTCGCGTTCATCGTGTGATGGAACCGCCATCACCGCACCTGAACCGTAAGACATGAGTACGTAGTTCGCGATCCAAACCGGAACTTCTTCACCCGTTACAGGGTGCTTCACAGAAAGACCGGTTGCCATGCCTTTCTTCTCGGCAGTGGCAAGATCTGCTTCTGCCACAGAACCCATACGGCATTCTTCGATGAATGCTTGTAATTTAGGGTTAGTTTCAGCTGCTTTTAGTGCCATAGGGTGTTCTGCTGCAACAGCAACATAAGTCACGCCCATTAAAGTGTCGGCACGAGTGGTAAATACAGTTAAACCATCTGCATAGACGTCTGGGTTCGCTGAAGGGAAGGTGATTTCCATCCCTTGTGAGCGACCAATCCAGTTACGTTGCATGGTTAAGACTTGTTGTGGCCAACCGTCTTTTAAAGTTTCTAAATCGTCCAGTAATTCTTGCGCATAGTCTGTGATGCGGAAGTAGTACATTGGAATATCACGTTTTTCAACCAATGCACCTGAACGCCAGCCGCGGCCATTTTCAACCTGTTCGTTTGCTAGAACAGTTTGGTCTACAGGATCCCAGTTCACGGTAGACAACTTACGGTAGATCAGACCTTTTTTATAAAGCTGAACGAATAACCATTGTTCCCAGCGGTAGTATTCTGGTGTACATGTTGCAAATTCGCGATCCCAGTCAATCGACAGACCGAGTTTTTTCAACTGATTACGCATGTAATCGATATTTTCAAAGGTCCATTTTGCAGGTGCAACCTGATGGGCAATCGCCGCGTTTTCAGCAGGTAGACCGAATGCATCCCAACCCATAGGTTGCAACACGGTTTCACCTTTTAGACGGTGGAAACGGCTGATTACGTCACCAATCGTATAGTTACGCACATGACCCATATGCAGTTTGCCACTTGGGTAAGGGAACATCGAGAGGATATAACGACGTGGACCTTCTACAGTGTCGGCAACTTTAAAGGCTTTGCGAGATTCCCAATCCTGCTGGACTTGAGGCTCAATCGCACTGGCTTGGTATTCAGAGTCAATGTGAGTAGTCATATACGTAATACAAGAGAACGGTTAAAAAATTTAGCCCACAGCATAGCGCAAAATGCGATGCAATGTCAGTTTTCAGATCAGGATTTTATCTTCCTGGTCACTAGACATGGAACTTTTAAACATATCCTTTAATGATCTCATGTTTTTGAATTCACAAGTTTCTCTTTGTTTTATAAATAAGCTGCTTCTATTGATGCGTGGATTTCTTGTTATCTGATCGCACCAAACATGCTTGCATAAGGATCTTTCTTATATGTTGTCTGGACAATGCTACTACTTTTTCAGCTTGTTCAGTTTTGTGTTGAAAGGTTGATATAAGTCTGGTCTCTATGCACGTTTCGGCGGAGATGCTTTGCCAGCATGCGTTGAATCCCTGTTATCCAATCCTTTATAAAAATCTTCAGCATACCTGGATGGGGAAAAATAATATGAGGGGCAATATTATTCGCAGCATCAACAAGCAGAAGTACTCATCTATTCATTACAGCGAATAAGGCTTAAGCATTTGCGACCCTTTTTTCTAAGGTGAATATAGGGTTCTGTTACCGCTCTTTTCATCTTTATAGTTTTTTAGATTATCTAGAGTGATTACCGGTTCGTAATCACTCCTGGGCACAATATAATATTATTGGACTTTAGGTGTTGCAGGAATGCTGCCTTCTGGAATTGCGGGAATTGTTGGATTAACGGGTTTGTTTTCTTGAGCAGTATTCTTGGCTTCTTTCACAGCATTATTTTCTTGAGCCGCAGGACTAGCAGAATGTGCGGTGCCATAAGTCTCCACTTTACCTTTCTTCTTTGCCGATTTTGGTGGTGGGGTGGTGGTGTAGTGCGTAGACCCTTTGGCATCCACCCATTTGTAATATTCTTTGGCAAAACTCGTGGTTGAGCTGAGACTGAAGCTAAAGCATGCAGCCATGAATGCAATTTTGATGAAAGATGATGCCATAATAATCAAGTCCTTATTGTCATAATCAGTTGGATAGAGTGTGGGATAAATAGAACTCCTGATTGCTTCAGTATTTTATATGATCTTGATCGTTTTGCAGAGAAAAAAGATAAACTGCCCCAAAATGCAGATAAATGAATGATTAGGCAATCGTACTATTTGATCTTCATTTAATTAGAAAGATACTCCTTGATTCGCTACGGTGTTGTGACTCTGAATACAAAAATATATCCAGATACAAAATCAAAGTGTAAGAAATACATTTGAATTAATAAAAACATTTTTTAATAAAATAAATATTCATTCCATTTTATTATAATTTTTATATTTATTTTTTATGAAAATATTTTTTAATTATTTGAAAAATATAAAAAAGTTAATTTTTTTTTATTATGGTGTGCACTGCTAAAGACAAAACTGATGAATAAAAAATGAATAATTTAAAATTAAGCTATAAAAAGCTAATTTTTAAACTTGACTTTAATACTCGAAACCACAAAAATGCTGCTTTAGTTTTATATGCCTTAGATCGATCACCCTTCGAATAAGAGCCTTTTAGCAATGGACTTCTTCTCTAGCCGAGAAGCTGAACAAAGCCAACAAAATATGTTTATCCCAACATGTTTTAGACCTCATATTGCTCAAACAGCGACCAGGTCAGATTTTTTTCTTATTGCTATGAAAACTATGAAATTTGTGTGCTATAACAGAGCACACAGTGAATGAATGAATCACCACAAATGCCCTCCATTTGTGCGTGAAAAAAGATTAGGGTGAATCACGTTGGAACTTTTATCTGGTGGTGAAATGCTTGTTCGCGCATTGGCGGACGAAGGCGTTGAACATGTTTTTGGATATCCAGGCGGCGCAGTACTGCATATTTACGATGCGCTCTTTCAACAAGACAAAATTAATCATTACCTTGTACGTCATGAACAGGCTGCCGGTCATATGGCTGATGCTTATTCGCGTGTAACAGGTAAAACTGGTGTGGTACTTGTCACATCAGGTCCAGGCGCGACAAATACCGTAACGCCAATTGCAACGGCTTATATGGACTCAATCCCAATGGTGATTTTGTCTGGTCAGGTTGCAAGCCATCTTATCGGTGAGGATGCGTTCCAGGAAACCGATATGGTCGGTATTTCTCGTCCAATCGTAAAACACAGTTTCCAAGTGCGTCATGCCAGCGAAATTCCTGCGATTATTAAAAAGGCATTCTATATTGCTTCTTCAGGCCGTCCAGGTCCTGTGGTTGTCGATATTCCTAAAGATGCGACTAATCCTGCAGAAAAATTTGCTTACGAATATCCTGAAAAAGTGAAGATGCGTTCGTATCAGCCACCACATCGTGGTCATTCAGGCCAGATCCGTAAAGCAATTGACGAATTGATCAGTGCTAAACGTCCAGTGATTTACACTGGCGGTGGTGTGGTACAGGGTAATGCCTCAGCATTATTGACTGAATTGGCTCATTTATTGGGCTATCCGGTAACCAATACTTTGATGGGCTTGGGTGCATTCCCGGGCAATGACCCTCAATTTATCGGTATGTTGGGTATGCATGGTACTTATGAAGCTAACATGACCATGCACAATGCAGACTTGATTCTGTGTGTAGGCGCACGTTTTGATGACCGTGTGACCAATAATCCGGCAAAATTCTGTCCAAATGCCAAAGTGATTCATATTGATATTGATCCGGCAACCATTTCTAAAACCATCATGGCGCATATTCCAATTGTGGGTGCGGTAGAGCCGGTACTTCAAGAGATGCTGGTACAGTTGAAACAAATGAATGTTTCAAAACCGAACCCTGAAGATATTGCAGCATGGTGGAAGCAAATTGATGAGTGGCGTGCAGCACACGGCTTAAAAGTTGTAGCCCCAACTGATGGTACGATGAAGCCACAACAAGTCGTTGCCGCTTTAGATAAAATTACCAATAGCCAGGCGATTATTACTTCTGACGTTGGTCAGCATCAGATGTTTGGTGCGTTGTATTACAAATACACGCGTCCACGTCAATGGATTAACTCAGGTGGTTTGGGAACCATGGGTGTAGGCCTGCCTTATGCCATGGCTGCGAAATTGGCATTCCCAGACCAGCAAGTGGTATGTATTACCGGTGAAGCATCGATTCAGATGTGTATCCAGGAATTATCAACATGTAAGCAATATGGCCTAAATGTGAAAATTCTTTGCCTCAACAACCGTGCCTTGGGTATGGTGAAACAGTGGCAGGATATGAACTACGAAGGTCGTCATTCAAGCTCTTATGTTGAATCATTGCCTGACTTTGCTAAGTTGATGGAAGCTTATGGTCACGTGGGCATCCAGATTAACCATGCTGATGAACTTGAATCCAAGCTTGAAGAAGCCATGGCCATCAACGATAAATGCGTATTTATTAACGTTATGGTTGACCGTAGCGAGCATGTATATCCAATGCTGGTTGCGGGTCAGTCGATGCAAGATATGTGGTTAGGAAAAGGGGAGCGCACTCAATGAGACATATCATCTCTGTTCTCGTAGAAAACGAAGCGGGTGCACTTTCACGTCTGGTGGGATTATTCTCTCAACGTGGTTATAACATTGAGACTTTGAATGTTGCACCAACCGAAGACCCAACCATGTCACGTTTGACGCTGACCACGTATGGTGATGATCATAAAATTGAACAAATCACCAAACAGCTGAATAAACTGGTTGAAGTAGTGAAAGTGGTTGATTTGTCTGAGGGTGCGCATATCGAGCGCGAACTGATGCTGATTAAAGTGAAATCACTTGGATCGGCACGTGCAGAAATCAAGCGTACCGCTGACATTTTCCGCGCACAAATTGTGGATGTAACCCCGACGACTTATACCATTCAGATTGCCGGTACAACTGAAAAGCTTGACGGTTTCATTGATGCGCTTGCAGAAAATACCATTCTTGAAGTAGTGCGTTCAGGTGTATCGGGCATCGCACGTGGCGAAAAAGTTTTAACAGTCTAATTTTTTAACACATTCTACTCATCGTGGAGATGAGGATCCAGGTCAATGAATACCAATAACATCATTGACCTGGATAAAAGGAAACATAAGCATTTAAGCGGAGACAGCAATGCAAATTTTTTACGATAAAGACGCAGACTTATCGATCATCCAATCTAAGAAAGTAGCGATCATTGGTTATGGTTCACAAGGTCACGCGCATGCGCTTAACCTTAAAGACTCTGGCGTTGACGTAACTGTAGGTTTACGTGCTGGTTCGACTTCTTGGAAAAAAGCTGAAAATGCTGGTCTTAAAGTTTCAGAAGTTCCTGCTGCTGTTGCTCAAGCTGACTTAGTCATGATTTTGACTCCAGATGAGTTCCAATCTCAACTTTACCGTGACGTGATCGAGCCAAACATCAAACAAGGCGCGACTCTAGCATTTGCTCACGGTTTCTCTGTTCTTTACAACCAAGTTGTGCCACGTGCTGACTTAGACGTAATCATGATTGCGCCTAAAGCACCAGGTCACACTGTACGTTCTGAATTCCAACGTGGTTCAGGTGTTCCTGATTTAATCGCGATTCACCAAGATGCTTCTGGTAACGCGCGTAATGTAGCACTTTCTTACGCTTCAGGCGTAGGTGGCGGCCGTACCGGTATCATCGAAACTTCATTCCGTGAAGAAACTGAAACTGACTTGTTCGGTGAGCAAGCGGTTCTTTGTGGTGGTGCTGTTGAACTGGTTAAAATGGGCTTCGAAACTCTTGTTGAAGCGGGTTATGCGCCTGAAATGGCTTACTTCGAATGTCTACACGAACTTAAATTGATCGTTGACTTGATGTTTGAAGGCGGTATCGCGGACATGAACTATTCAGTATCGAACAATGCTGAATATGGCGAATACGTAACTGGTGTTGAAGTGATCAACGAACAGTCTCGTGAAGCAATGCGTAATGCGCTTAAACGTATCCAATCTGGTGAATATGCGAAAATGTTCATCCAGGAAGGTGCGTTGAACTACCCATCTATGACTGCTCGTCGTCGTCAAAACGCTGCTCATGGTATCGAAGTAACAGGTAACAAGTTACGTGCAATGATGCCTTGGATTCAAGCGAACAAAATCGTTGACAAAGAGAAGAACTAATTTTTTAGTTTAATCTTTAAAAAACCCTTGTTGATACAAGGGTTTTTTATTGTCTAAAGTATTTTTAGTTTTTTGATGAAGATCAGTCTATTAATAATTCGCAACAAAACACAGCGGCTGAGGATAGATCAAATGTAATTTTAAGTGTGATAGAGTAGACATAATTTATTGTTAAGTTTGGCTGAGTAATGAAAACTCAAATCCTGCTATGTCTTACCACTTTATCTTTTGCATGTTTAAGTTTTGCAGAAACAGTGCCTGTAACCAGGATTGATCACCTTAAATCTTTCACAAATGTTCGGGTCTCTATGCAGCGAATGTTGCGTTCAGATGATGGACGCTATTTTCTTGATTTGTATGCAGGAATCTGGAATCCACACGGCAAATTCCATGATTTGAACGAGCAAAAAGCGATTGCTTTTAAAGGTTTGCAAAAAGGAGATCAGCTTAATCTTAAATCGGTAAGTGTAGAGGGGGAGGCAACAGCATCTGAACAATATCAGTTGAATGGAAATTTAAATGCCAATACAGGACAGATGTCATCAGTTTTGATCACAGCAAAGAATAACGAAAGTATTCCAATTCAATTTGGGCCTGCATTTACAGCAGTAGAAAAGCCGCTGTTCATATTTAAATTTTATGGTCTTGAAAATCTCCAACAGCCTTATGGAAGAGCCTTAAAACAAGTGGATGTATGGAATAAAACGACCAATACAGTCGTTCAAAGTTTGTCAGGGTTTACTGCTTATCCCAAGAGTATTGGCTATATGGATATTAATCTTGATGGCTATTATGACATCGTGCTTTCAGATACTTCCAATGAACGAAAAATTGAAGATAAGCGCTTTATCTACTGGATGTATAACCCTAAAACCCATCAATTTCAACGCTCCCCCCAATTAGAAAATATTACTGGATTTCCAGCTGTTCAGGGAGAAAAACAACAAATTGATTTCGGTTATGGGCAGGTCTATCAAGTAAAAGATGGCTTATTAAATCGGGTAGAAAATAATTGAAAAATATTTTATAAAATATTTTTTTAAAAAATATAAATAAAAAATGAATTTGCATTAATTATTATTAAAAGAAAAATATTTAATTGGATGAATGTTTATCTTATAAATTCCTTAAATATTTATATGAATAATATTTTTTACTAAATGGTTATATGTCAAATTTTTATAACCATAAAATATTACATGTTGTATTAAATAAAGTCAGATACATTACGGTTGAGAAAACATTGGTATTAAATAAAAACAAGACTAAAAATAATTTTTTCGCCTTCTCTTTTTTATAAAAATAATTTATATAAGTTTTATTTTTGTTTAAGTGGTTATTTTCTAAATGAATTTATTTTTTTTTGATGGAATTTGGAATTAAATTTATTGTGCCTAAAGAACAGTATTAATGTTTGAAAAATAAAGTAAAATTATCGATAAAATCACATATTTTTTAAATAATAAGCTGTAATTTACAAACTTTTGTAAATTATGTAACTTTATTTTAAACTAGTGTAAGTTGAGATAATTTTAAAAATAATAATAAAATTAGTGATTTAGTTGTTTTTATGTGTTTTGAAGATTATTTTATTGTTTTTTTATTTGACATAATTGGAAACATTTCTAAATTGTATCAATTTATTTTGTATCGTAACCTTATTATAAATATAGAATTAAAGTTGTAAAGCAAATAAAAAACAAACATTAAATTGATGTATTGTGAATAATACCATTTTTGCATTTTTTAAAATTAAAGATAATAAGATAGGTCAACGGTTACGTAACCTTACTCATAATAAAAAGAGTTACATCGTAATCGTTAAAATAACTATACACACATATTCTTTTAAAAAAAGAAATGGAGAAAATCATGAATAAAATGACCCAAGCTGCATTAGCGGCATTAGTACTTGGCGTTTGTGCAACAGGCGTGTATGCAGAAGATGATTTGGCAAGAGGGATACCAACTCCACCACCACCTTCAGGTTGTGATGTAGATTGTAGTGGTAAAATTGATATTAAACTTAAAGTTGAACCGCATTGTGAACTACAAGTACTTACTCCTACTTTGACTTTACAAGATAAAGTGGGTGGCGATACTGCACAGGGCAGTTTCCGTGTTGGGGCAAATGCACAGTTTAAGATTGGTTTAACAACTGCAAATGGTTCTAAACTTAAAATGGGTGCTAATGAAATTCCTGTTACAATTACCACCAAACGTAATGGTACAACCACTATTCCTTTGAATGCGACAACAGCAGGTCAACCATTTACGCCAGGAGGGTGGACGCCTTATGATGTTACTGTTGTAAGTCCACAAGTTGGTGTATCTAAACCAGTAGGTACTTATACTGAAGAATTGCGAATTGCTGTTTCATTCTAATTTTTAATTAGAAATAAAAAAAGTTGGTATCACTTTATAGTGATGCCAACTTCACTATAAAAAGATCAAAATTTAAAAATAAAAAATAATAGGTAGGGGAAAATGAATAAGTTATTTTCGATGTTCGCTATTTCTATTGTGTTGGCATGTTCACAGACAATTTATGCAGGACTAAAAATTACGCCTATCCAACTATATATATCGGATGTTAAAAAACAGCGTAGTGCTACCGTTACATTAGATTATAGTGAATCTGATCAAGCTAAAATATTTGAAGTTTCTGCCGTTAAATGGGGACAAAATGCAGAAGGGGAAGATGTTTTAGAGCCTGATAATTCCGTAGTGATTAATCCTAAAAACTTTGTATTACAACCCAATAGTAAGCAGATTGTTCGGGTAGGGTTTACTCAAATGCAAGCCCCAAAAAAAGAAGAAACTTGGCGAATCATTTTTAATGAAATTGCACCTACTGTAAAAGAGTCAAAAGTTAATTTCCTGTTTAATATTTCTGTCCCACTATTCGTAGGGGTACAAGAAAAAGTGAAGCTAAATTTTAACCCGGTATATAATGGATCACAGCTTTCATTAAATGTGAAAAATAATACCAATACACATGTTCAAATTAAAAAAATAACCATTCTAGATGACAAGAAAAAAGAAGTTGCAGTCACTACAGATATGAAATATTTACTTAATAATCAGCAACAAAAATTTAATTTTGGTGAGATTAAGTTGGGGAATTTCAATAAATATAAATTAATTATTGAAACAGATAGAAGTGAATTGCCGATGGAATTTAATTTGTCAGGGTGAGGGGTTATGCAAAAAATCATATTGTTTTTGCCATGTATATTTTTAAATATAGTCCTACCTATTCAGCGGGTAAATGCAGAGGAGAACAATGTTTTTTTTAGTAACGTCTGGTTAAATGGTATAGATAAAAATATAGAAACATTAGTATTTGAAGAAGATAAAAAAATATATATAGAGTGCCAATCTTTAAATGCTTTAGAGTTGAAAGGAGATTATTTTCCTGTCCATCCCATAAAAAAAGAGTTTTGCTTGGTTTCACTGAACCCAGCTCTTGCTGAAATAGATACACATGTACAGTCAGTAAAACTAACAGTACCCGCAGAGTATTTTCAAGCTAAAGAAATAGATCAAGAAAAATTGATTATGCCTAATAGGGCAGCTTTGGGTGCTTTTTTAAATTATGATCTTTTTTATGAGCAGACTTCACAGGATGACCAATTTAATTCATTAGCAGAATTAGGGGTGTTTAAAGATTATTGGTTATTTCAAAATTCTACGCTTATACGAAATTTAACTGAGAATGAACAGGCTCTGGCACCAGAAGAGGTAAAACAAGAAAAAATAGTTCGTCTAAGGTCCGCTTTTGATCTAGATTTTCCTGATAAGTTTTTAAGTTTAACCGTGGGTGATACCACTACTATTTCCAACCCCTTCGTTAATTCAGTACGTTATGGTGGTTTAAGTTTTGGAACAAATTTTACAGATCGGCCTGACTATATTTATTGGAATATGCCGACTTTAAAAGGAAGCGCTGTTTTACCCTCAACTGTGGATTTATATATTAATGGGGTTAGTATTTCTCAACAAAGAATTACTCCGGGGAATTATACTTTACAGCCTGGTGCATTGATTCAACAATCTGGAGATGCTCAGGTAGTGGTAGAAGATATTTTGGGTAATAAAACAGTCCAGAGTTTTCCTGTATATATTAATAATAAACTGCTTAAACCTGGGTTAAATGAATATAATATTTCTTTAGGTAAGATTAGATATAACTATGATCTTCAAAGTAATGATTATAGGGAATTTTTTTCTAATATCTATTTTAGGCGGGGTATAAGTAATTTAACTACCCTTGGGTTTAATGCTACATATAGTGAAGAAGTAAAGAATCTGGGTTTATTATGGACTCAAGCGATTAGTAAATATGCATTATTAGACGCTTTTATTGCAGGAAGTGATAGTAATGATGGATCTGGCTATTCGGTAGGTGGCTCGATTAGTCGTACTGTAAATAATATTTACTTGGGTTTTAGTGGGCAGTATTCCACTGATAATTATAAAACTTTGGGCTATAGCAATGAAGTACTTATTCCAAAATATGATTATATTTTTTATTTCAGTATGTATGATTTGCCAATAATAAATAATTTTAATTTAAATTATTTAGAACGAATTTATTATGAAAATGATAATTTTAATATTTCAGATAGCCGTATATTAAATCTAAGTATTTCTAAAATGCTGCGTTCAAATCTTTCATTTAGTATTTCAGGCTTTAAAGAGTTTGCTGGTGATAAAAATTCTGGTGCATATTTATCTTTAAACTATAGCTTAGGTAATAACAAGAATGCTTACTTCTCGCATTCAACAGATAATGAAACAAGGGTGCAATTTGTCAAAGCATCTCCAGCACAAACTGGGTTTGATTATGTTTTGGGGGCAAATCAGCGTCGTGGAAATTTAGCTTATCAAGCTGCGGGTTTATTAAAATCAAATGTAGGTGATTTACGTGTTCAATTGGACCAATCTGATGAATATGAAAATAATCAGGTGATTTATCGCGGGGCTATTGTCTGGTTGGGTGGAAAAGTAGCATTAACAAAATCTGTTGATAATGCATTCGCTTTAGTTAAAGTTCAGGATTCTCCAGAGATTGATGTTGCAAGGTCATTATCTCCTGTAGGAAGTACCAATAAAAATGGCTATTTATTTGTACATAATATTATTCCTTATGTGCCCTATGATATTTCGTTTGACCAAAATCAGTTAGCAATTGAAGATGCATTTGATTATTCGAGCCAAAAAATGATTGGCTTAAATCAACGGGGCTATATTCTAGATTTTCCTGTATATCATACCCAACAAGTCATTTTGCGTTTATTGGATCAAAATAATCAACAGATGCCTCGTACAAGCGAAGTATATATCAATGGTGAAGAGAGCCAGTATTTCCCTGTGGATGCCCAGGGTAGGGTGTATTTATATGGATTAAAACCGAATAAATATCGGTTTTTAGCGAAAGCCAAGGGTGGCGAGACATGTCAGGGTACTTTTGAGGTGTCAAATCAGAACCAAAAAGCGCTAGAGCAGTCAGTTATGGATGTTATTTGTCGCTAGAGAGGGTATTACAATGAAAAAAATTATCATGGTCATTTTACTCTATGCAAATTGTGCTTTCGCTTATGCGGGGCAATGCTATTTAAATGCTATATCCGAACCGGTCATGCATTTGGCAGATTATTATCATAGTTTTGCTGCAACTTCCTTTAAAGTCTTTTGTGACCAGTCCTATGCAATTAAATTTAGCAGTCAAAATTTGCGTAGCTCGGATGGTTCGAGTTATGTATCAAATGGTACTTACCGCTTGAAAACCCGAATGAATATTTCGGGTCCTGTGAGAAATCAGTGGAATGTGCCTCTTTCCCAGTCGGGAAATTCAAAAGATAGTAAATATGTCATTGCGGTACGATTGGAAGAACAGCCTTCTATACGTACGCCAGTTGGCATATATAGCGATGTAATATACGTAAACCTATTATTTTAATTATTTTGTATGCCAGTGAAGGACTGGTCTGTAATTGAACGTAAACGTAAAACTGAAAAGAGCTGTTTAAAATAGCTAGCTTTGGAAGAGGAGCGTGTTTTTATTGGCTGTTAGCATTATACAACGTTTCAATAAACAGTCATCTAAGAATCATCAAACTGAAAGAATTAACATCTAAGCTAAATCTAAAATAACGATATAGGTGCTGTATGGCAAATTTGTATGCGAGCAACCTGCTAAGACAACAAAATTTTCCAGAAAATTTCCAATTTTATTTTAAAAAAAATAAGCAAGACCGCATTTTTGATGATGTCGCGATACTCACTGGGTTAATTCGCCCACGGCTGAAAATTGCCATTGTGACAGAAACCTGGTCTCCAGAAATTAATGGCGTGGCACTGTCTCTATTGCAACTCTGCAAGGGTTTGCAGAAACAGGGCCATAAAATTTTACTGATTCGGCCGGAACAAAAGCAGCTGTGTGATCAATTTTTGCCAAATCAGCAGTGTTTAGTCAAAGCTCAGGCTATTCCTCAATATCCAAGCTTGCAATTTGGCTGGCCACAATTTTTAAAAGTTTCTCAGGCATTGGATCAGTTTGCACCAAATGTTGTGCATATTGTTACAGAAGGACCATTGGGATTAAGCGTTTTGCAGGCAGCGAAGACAAAGGGCATACCTGTTTCAAGTGCCTTCCATTCACCTTTTCAAGAATTTAGTCGCTATTTCGATTTAGCCTTTTTAATTAAGCCCATTCAGCGTTATTTACGTTGGTTTCATAACAATACACAACTGACCTGTATTCCCAGTAAAGATACTGAATATATTTTAAGAGAATTTGGCATTTGTTGTCCTTTTGTTGTGGTGGGGCGTGGCGTGGATGTTACGCATTTTTCACCCCAACATTACTCCAGCGTTTTACGTCAGCAATGGCAGGCAACACCGAGTACTCAGGTCATGCTTTATGTGGGACGGTTGTCACCTGAAAAGGAAATAGATGTTCTGGTTCAAGCCTATCTCTCCATGAAGAAAAATAACCCGGATATCAAACTGGTGATTGTGGGTGATGGTCCGGAGCGTGGTCGTCTCGAAACATTATGCCAAGGACATGATGTCATTTTTACAGGAAATTTATCAGGTCAGAAACTTGCCCAAGCTTATGCAAGTGCAAATGTTTTTGTATTTGCCAGTCAGGTTGAAACCTTTGGCAATGTGGTGCTGGAGGCCATGGCAAGCGGTTTGCCAGTGATTGCCTATAATTATGCCTGTGCACATTTGCATATTAAACACGGCTTGACAGGTTGGCTGAGTTCTTTGGGTGATAAGACAGGTTTTATGCAGTCAATGTATCAGTTGCCGAGCAATCAGCAATTGAAACATATGGGACTGGAAGCTCGAAAGGCCGTGCAACATATAGGTTGGCAATATCCAGTGCAACAATTTGAGCAAGCACTGTATACGGTAGCGATGGAGACAGCAATGACATCCTAAATTTTAAGCGACAGCTTAAAGGAGCATCATCATGGATTTAAAAAAAGCAAAAATAACGATGTTGGATCTGGATTTAAAAGGGTGCTTGTATTTGAATAATTTTTCACATTCACATACGGTAGCCCACTTTTTTAAAATAATCAGCCGTTTTGGCAATGGTTTGTTCTGGTTCATTATGCTCGCCAGTCTATGGGTGCTGGAAGGGGTATTTTATATTGTACAAGTGTTATATCTACTGGTTAGCGGATCGGTAGGTACCGTAATTTATAAAATCTTAAAACAAAAAACGGTACGTCCTCGACCTTATCAAGTACATCAGGTGATTCGATTGCAAGAACCGCCGCTCGACCATTTCAGTTTTCCTTCTGGTCATACCCTGCATGCTGTCATGGCCAGTACGGTCATGGGTTATATTCAGCCCATGCTATTGATTCTGATGTTACCTTTTACCATTCTGGTGGCGATATCACGGATGGTATTGGGGCTACATTATCCGAGTGACGTGCTGGTAGGCGCATTGATTGGTGTCGTGATTGCTGGTGGCATTATTGAGAGTGCGCCTTTTTTTAATATCATGTTGTAAAAATGCAGCTGATCAATCAGGAAAATCACGCGATTTTTCCAAAATTTGCTAAAGTATTGCCACTGATTTGAACATATTAGGAATAGCCATGGGTTTGCGTTGGACAGATACTATTGATATTGCGATTGAGCTTTCTGAAGCACATCCAGATGTAGATCCGCAATGGATTCGTTTTACCGATTTACACGCTTGGGTATGTGCATTACCAGACTTTAATGATGACCCAACCAAATCGACTGAAGGTTTGCTGGAAGGAATTCAAATGGCTTGGATTGATGAAGTGCGTTAAGCGCTACATCGAAAAAAGCAATTTTTTTACATATCAAAAGCAGAAAAAAGCCCATTATTCGGTATAATGCGGCAAATTTTCATGTCAACAATTGATTTAAGGAGCCAATCAATGGCTATTGAACGTACTTTATCTATCGTTAAACCAGACGCAGTTGCTAAAAACCACATCGGCGACATCTTTGCTCGTTTCGAAAAAGCTGGTCTTCAAATCGTTGCAACTAAAATGAAACACTTGACTCAAGCTGAAGCTGAAGGCTTCTATGCTGAGCACAAAGAACGTGGTTTCTTTGGTGATTTAGTTGCGTTCATGACTTCTGGTCCAGTTGTAGTTTCAGTTCTTGAAGGCGAAAACGCAGTTCTTGCTCACCGTGAAATCCTTGGCGCAACTAACCCTAAAGAAGCTGCTCCTGGTACTATCCGTGCAGACTTTGCTGTAAGCATCGACGAAAATGCTGCTCACGGTTCTGACTCTGTAGCATCTGCTGACCGCGAAATTAACTATTTCTTCGCGCAAACTGAGATTGCTCCACGTACTCGTTAATACGCAGTATTCAAGCCAGATAAGTGTTATTATACTTATCTGGTTTTTTTATTCTCTGAATAATCCTCTGCTCAGATATTGAGCTTCTCCTTTCATCTTTAGGCATGGTTTAGGTAATACACATGAGTACTGAAGTAGTCGCTACATCAGCAATTTCTGATGCACAGCAACCATCTCCATCCGCTCCGACGCAGCAAAATTCTGTGGAAAAAGTGAACTTACTTGGCATGTCACGTCCGCAAATGGAAAAATTCTTCGAAGATATGGGTGAGAAGAAATTTCGTGCCGGGCAGGTGATGAAATGGATTCACCAATTCTTCGTGACCGACTTTGCTGAAATGACCAATATTTCCGGCAAACTGCGTGAAAAATTAGAAAAGATTTGTGAAATTAAAGCCCCGGAAGTGGTGCATAAAAACTATTCCAAAGATGGTACCCGTAAGTGGGTGTTCCGTGTCGGTGATGGTGATGGTTCTCTGGTTGAAACCGTGCTGATTCCGGCAGAAGACAAAACCGGTTCTCGTAAAACCCTGTGTATTTCTTCACAGGTCGGCTGTGCACTGGACTGTTCATTTTGTTCTACGGGCAAACAGGGTTTCCAGCGTGATTTAAGCCAGGCTGAAATTATCGGTCAGCTGTGGATGGCAAATTATTCCTATATGGAAGATGTGCCTGTGGCAGAGCGTGAGCGTTCTGTGACCAATGTGGTGATGATGGGCATGGGTGAGCCATTGTTGAACTACGATGCCGTGCTGAATTCAATGCGTATCATGCTCGATGATTTTGCATATGGCATGTCTAAACGCCGTGTGACCTTGTCGACTTCGGGCGTGGTGCCAAAAATTGACCAGTTGGCGCAAGATATTGATGTCGCCTTGGCGATTTCATTGCATGCCACCAATGATGAGCTGCGTAACGAGCTGGTGCCGATCAATAAAAAATATCCTTTAGAGCAGTTGATTGCGGCTTGTCAGCGCTATATTGGCAAAGATGGCAATGAAAGCTCACGTAAGCACGTGACCATTGAATATGTGATGCTGGATGGCGTGAATGACCATCCTGAACATGCACAGCAAATGATTAAGCTGTTAAAGAACTTGCCAAGTAAAATTAACCTGATTCCATTTAATCCGTTCCCGCATGCACCCTATGGGCGTTCCAGCCGTAACCGGATTATTTCTTTCCAAAAAACTTTGTCTGATGCCGGTTTTGTGTGTACGATTCGTCAGACGCGTGGTGATGATATTGATGCCGCGTGTGGACAGTTAGTTGGACAAGTTGCTGACCGTACCCGTCGTGCGGAACAGTGGAAAAAGAAAGTGGCGCAGCAGAATGAGATTCTGCGCACTCAAGGATAATAAAGGGGATGTCAATTGAGAAAGCCCACATATAAATTAGCTTTTATTACAACAATTTGTATGTCCGCGATTTTTGTTGCCGGGTGCCAAGCACCAGCAACAATCGGGAAAAAAGATCCTGAGAAGGCAGTGAAAGTTCGCACTCAATTGGCGGCAGAATATATTAAGTCTGGTGATCTGGATTCAGCAAAACGTACTCTGGATCAGGCACTGGAAGTAGATTCACGTGATTCAACAGCAAATATGATGATGGGGGTTTTACTGCAACAAGAGGGCAGTAAAATCAGCATGGACAAAGCAGAGAGCTATTTTAAGCGCGCAATTTCTGCTGATCCGAAAAATGCACAAGCGCGTAACAACTACGGTACTTATTTGTATCAAATTGAGCGTTATAATGACGCGCTTGAACAACTCAATGTGGCCGGAACTACGTTGGGCTATGAACAACGCTACAGAGCATTGGAAAATGCGGGACGGATTTATTTAAAGCAAGGCGATATGGTGAATGCTGAAAAAACATTCAAACAGGCTCTGCAAGTAAATCGTGACTCTTATGTTTCAATGTTAGAGTTGTCAGAAATTTTTTATCTCAAACAGCAGACCGCCGCTGCAACACAATTGTATGAACAGTTTGTGCGCAGTGTTGGTCAAAAGAATCAAGGTGCGCGTGCGCTTTGGATTGGTATCCGAATTGCGCGGGCAAATAGCGACCCAATGGGAACGCAGGTGCTTGTCAATCAGTTGCGCGCGCTTTTTCCCGAGAGTCCGGAATACCAACGTTATCTGCAATTACAGTACAGTACTGAGGCCGTATGGAAGTAAATCCTAATTCACCGCAATCGAATGGTTCAAGCGTAGTACCCACTGCGTTAGGAAATGTTCAGCGTCCAGGCGAGTACTTACGTCAAGTTCGAATTGCACAAAAGCGTGAATTAAGTGAAGTGGTCAAAGATTTAAATATCCCTATAAAGACTTTGACTGCTTTAGAACAAGATGATTATAAGTCTTTGCCGGAAGCTACCTTTATTAAGGGTTATTATCGTACCTATGCGAAGTACCTGAAGGTGGATGCAAGTTCTATCATTCAACGTTTTGATGAAATTTATCAAAATGATACAGGATTGTTGCCCAATCATGCCTTAAACAATTCACCAATTAAAATCATGGGTAAGCTACCGGGTTCTAATCGTGATCGTAACAAGAAATGGTTAAAACGTATTCTGCTTGCTTTGGTGGCACTGATTGTCATCGCTGCTGTTGTGATGGGGATACAAAACTGGTCATCCAGCAAAGATGCCCAGAGCCCTGAAGCAGCACCTGCCGAATCCGATGTGCAGGTGCTGAATCTGGATAACTCGACTGTAGTTTCGGGCGACCAGCTTGAGTTAGAGTTTAGCCAGCCAACTTCTGTGCATATTGTAGATTCAACGGGTAAAGTGTTGGCAACAGGCCGTCAGGCATCTACCTTGAAGCTGAATGGTGAAACCCCTTTCCAGATTCGTCTGGATGATGCAGCATCGGTAACGTTGAAGTTAAACAATGAAAATATTGCATTGTCACCTTATACCGTCAACGGAAAAGCAGATTTCCGTTTGTCACGTTAATGAGTCAAGAATAGAGCGATAGCAATGATTGAAAATCCGATTAAGCGCCGTCCCACTCGTAAAATTCGTGTCGGTTCTGTGTATGTAGGTGGTGATGCCCCGATCAGCATCCAGAGTATGACCAATACCGAAACCTGTGATGTTGCTGCAACTGTTGCACAAATTCAGCGTTGTGTAGATGCCGGTGCCGATATCATGCGTGTTTCCGTACCCAGTATGGAAGCAGCGGCCGCATTCGGTGAAATTCGCAAGCAGGTGAATGTTCCGCTGGTGGCTGACATTCACTTCGACTATAAAATTGCTTTAGCGGTGGCGGATGCGGGTGCAGACTGTTTACGGATTAATCCGGGCAATATTGGCTCGGAAGCAAAAATTCGTGAAGTGGTGGCTGCGGCGAAACATCATGACATTTCTATGCGGATCGGGGTGAATGCCGGTTCACTGGAAAAAGATATCCAGAAAAAATATGGCGAACCAACTGGTCAGGCATTGCTTGAATCGGCCATGCGTCATATCGATATTTTAGACCGCTTAGACTTCCATGAGTTTAAAGTGTCGGTGAAAGCTTCGAACGTATTCCTGACTATGGATGCATATCGTCTTTTATCTCAACAAATTGATAATCCACTGCATTTAGGTGTGACCGAAGCCGGTATCTACCGTACCGGTTCAGTGAAGTCGGCGATCGCTTTAGGTGGTCTACTGATGGAAGGCATTGGCGATACCATGCGTATTTCACTGGCGGCCGAGCCTGAAGAAGAAATCAAGATCGGTTTTGATATTTTAAAATCACTGGGTCTTCGTTCCAACGGCATTAACTTCATTGCCTGCCCAAGCTGTTCACGCCAAGAATTTAACGTGATTAAAGTGATGCAGGCACTGGAAGAACGTCTGGAAGATATTCGTACTCCAATGGATGTATCCGTGATTGGCTGTAAAGTGAATGGTCCGGGTGAAGCCAAAGAAGCCGATATTGGCGTAGTAGGTGCAAGTCCGCGTTCACTGGTGTATCGTAATGGCGAGAAAAGCCATTTAATCGATACCAATCAATTGGTTGATGAAATCGAATCTATGGTTCGTCAACGTGTTTCCGAGCTTGAAGAAGCTAAATCTAAAGAGATTATTCGCACAGGTTTTTCTGAGTAGATCATGAGTTCAATTGTCGCAATCAAAGGTTTTAATGACATTCTTCCAACGCAAACCCCCGCGTGGAGATGTCTTGAACAACATTTAGCATCACTTATGGATGCTTATGGTTACCAGCAAATCCGTTTGCCGATGGTTGAGCAGACCAATCTGTTCAAGCGTTCAATTGGTGATGCAACCGATATCGTCGAAAAAGAAATGTACACTTTTCTGGACAAAGGTAATCCACCTGAGTCTTTGACGCTGCGTCCAGAAGGAACTGCAGGCTGTGTACGTGCCATGCTTGAGCATAACTTGCTTCGCGGTGCAACTCCGCGTGTGTGGTATATCGGGCCAATGTTCCGTTATGAAAAACCGCAAAAAGGCCGTTATCGCCAGTTCCACCAGTTTGGTGTGGAAACTTTTGGCGTGGCAACACCCGACCAAGATGCAGAACTGATTCTGATGACGGCACGTTTGTGGAAACGTATGGGTGTTGCGGACAAAGTTAAACTTGAACTCAACACCTTAGGTGAGTCGGATGAGCGTGCAGCATACCGTGCAGCACTGGTTGAATTCCTGGAATCGCATAAAGCCGATCTGGATGAAGATTCTCAGCGCCGTTTAACCACGAATCCGCTCCGTATTCTTGATTCTAAAGATGCGAAGACACAGTCGATTCTGGAAAATGCGCCTAAGCTGCATGATTTCATGGGTGAAGAAACCTTGGCGCATTTTGCTCAGCTTCAGCAATATTTGACTGATGCTGGCGTAAGCTTTGTTATTAACCAGAAGTTGGTACGTGGTCTGGACTACTACAACAAAACAGTCTTTGAATGGACCACCACGCATTTGGGTTCACAAGGTACCGTATGTGCCGGTGGTCGTTATGATGGTCTGGTTGGTCAGCTTAAAGGCAAGCCTGATCAGTCGGTGCCTGCGGTGGGCTTTGCCATGGGTATGGAGCGTTTGTTGCTGCTACTTGAACAGGTGGAAGACAATACGCCAGTCCGTGACTGTGAAATGTTCCTGGTTTCAGACCCTGCAACTCAAGGTCAAGCCTTGGTGCTTGCTGAACAGATCCGTGACCAGCTTGAAGCAGCCAATAGCCGTATCCGTTTAAAAACCGGTTCACAAGGTTCAATGAAGAGTCAGATGAAAAAAGCCGATCAGGCGGGTGCTGTTTATGCTTTAATCTTTGGTGGGCGTGAAGCTGAAGTGCAGCACATTCTGGTCAAAGAACTGGCAACAGCAGAACAGACTGAAATTGCAGTGACTGACTTTGTGCCATTTATCATTGAAAAATTTTCTTCAAAATAAGCCGAATAACATAAGGAAAAGGTAATCCCATGAACGCATTGAGTGATGCAGAACAACTTGATAGCTTAAAATCTTTCGCTAAAAAATATGGTTCTGCCATGATGAGCGGAATTTTAATTGCGTTGATTGCCTTTTTCGGCTGGGAATATTGGCAGAAGAAGAACCTGGCTGAATCACAAATGGAAACAGCCAAGGTTCAACAGTTGATGGACGATGCAAAAAGTGTCTCAGGCGATGCCAATGCATTTAATGCCTTATCTGCAACTGCGGACAAGATTGTTAAAGAAGCTCCGGATTCTGTACAGGCCATTCAAACTCAATTGTTAATGGCTAAACTGGCTTATGACAAAGCTGATTATGCACATGCAGAACGTGCCTTGAAAAAAGTTGAAAATTCCAAACTGGATGATGTCGGTCTGGTACAGGTGGTTAAGCTGCGTTTGGCTTATGCCCAGTTGGCACAAAAAAAATATGACGATGCCATTAAAACATTGGCTGCAGTGACCGATCCTGCCTTTAAGGCAACTGCTGATGAAGCACGCGGTGATGTCTATGTGGCTAAAAATGATATCGAAAATGCTAAAAAATCGTATATGAGCGCATGG
Organism: Acinetobacter sp. YH01018; assembly: GCF_013420295.1. Taxonomy (NCBI): domain Bacteria; kingdom Pseudomonadati; phylum Pseudomonadota; class Gammaproteobacteria; order Moraxellales; family Moraxellaceae; genus Acinetobacter; species Acinetobacter sp. YH01018. Next base: position 114,483 of record NZ_VOYL01000003.1, on the reverse strand, counting down.
GATGCGTTGCTTGAACGTAAGCAAGAACGTCAAATTTTACAAATTAAACTCGAAAGTGTTGGCGTTTTAGTTGATGATCCTGATGTTGAACGCCCAATTTTAGAAACACAAGTGGATGAGTCGTAATGGATAGAAAATACAAAATACCGTTTGCACTAACAATTTTAACATTTGCACTTGCTGGTTGTTCTACCAATAAAATCAAGGTAGAAGAGGTTAAACCGAATCCATTGCCTAAATTGGTGCAAGCAAAGACTCTTGTTCCTGTATTTTCTCAAAGTGTTTCTTCGACCAGTAAAGCAGACCCGTTACGTTTACGCTTGGATGCCGATAACGGCGTGATTTTTGCTGTCGATCCAAATGGTGAAGTGACTGCCTATCAGGGCAAACAACGCTTGTGGCAGAAAAAGGTGTCTAAGCTGGGCTTAAGCTCGGGTATAGAAGCAGCCGAAGGCCTGGTGGTGGTCGGTAATAAAAAAGGTCAACTGTTTGCTCTGGATCAGGCTACAGGTGAGCAAAAGTGGACAGCCCAGCTATCGGGTGCCATTTTATCTGCATCACTTATTCAGTCCGGTCGTGTCATTACGGTTAGCAATGATGACACGGTCTATGCGCATGATCTGGCTACTGGTCAGCAAGTCTGGACTTATAATCTGCCGAATGTACAGTTTAGCTTGCGTGGTGTTGCGACACCGGTTGCGCTTGATCCGCGTACTGTACTGATTGCTTCATCCAATGCCTATATTTATGCGCTGGATATTATTAGCGGTGTGCCGCGTATGCAGCGTCGTGTTGCTGTCAGTGATGGACGTTCGGATATTCAGCGTCTGAATGATCTGGATGGCGATCCTGTTGTGGCTGGACAATTCCTAGTAACAACCAGCTACCAGGGCCAGGTAACGGTGATGGATCTGGCGAGCCAACAAGTGGTGTGGAGCGAAGATGCCAGCAGTATCCAACGTCCGGAAGTCTTTAATAACACTGTTTATGTGGCTCAAGCCGATGGAAAAATTACCGCTTATTCACTGACCACCGGTGAACAATTATGGCAAAATGACAGTTTACTGAATCGCCAGCTCAGCAACCCGGTAATTCTAGGTCAGGATCTGGTGGTGGGTGATCTGGATGGCGTATTGCATCTCATTGATCCGGCTACAGGCCAGCTGATTGGTCGTTCAAAGACCAGTGGTGAAGTGCGTACCCTGCGTGTGATTGATAACCAACTTTATGTGGCGACCCGTAAGGGTGCTTTAAGCATCTGGCAGAACCGTTAATTTTTTTCAGCCTTATGTTAAACTAAGCTAACCGTATTTTTTTACACGGGGGATTGAGTATTCAATGCCCCGTGTTTTATTTATTTTTGGCTAATTATTTCTTCTATTGTTTCTGATTGTTCAGACCAGACCTACTGGCTGATCTTGAATAAAGGTTAATCTATGAAACCCGTAATTGCGCTCATTGGTCGTCCGAACGTCGGAAAATCAACGTTGTTTAACCAGATCACCAAGAGCCGTGATGCGCTTGTTGCTGACTTTGCCGGTCTGACCCGTGACCGCAAGTATGGCGATGCGACATATCAAAATAAATCATTCATCGTTGTCGATACTGGCGGTATTGGCGAAACTGAAGGTGGAATCGACTCCTACATGGCTGAACAGTCCAAAACAGCCATTCATGAAGCCGACATGATCATCTTTGTGGTAGACGCACGTGCCGGATTACTGGCATCTGATGAGCAGATTGCACGTGACCTGCGTACCCTCGGCAAAAAAGTATTCCTTGTTGCCAACAAAGTAGATGGCGTACATGCTGAAGCCGCACTAGTTGAATTCTACAAACTGGGGATGGGTGAACCATTACAAGTTGCTGCCAGCCATGGTCGTGGCGTACAGCAAATGCTTGAAGATGTGCTTGCTGATGTTCCTGAAGATGAAAACCCAGATCAGCACGATAAAGACACTGGTTTACGTTTAGCGATTATTGGTCGTCCCAATGTGGGTAAATCGACATTGGTCAATCGTCTGCTGGGTGAAGACCGTGTTGTAGCATTTGACCAACCAGGTACCACCCGCGATTCAGTATATATTCCATTTGAACGTGATGGCCGTAAATACACCTTGATTGACACTGCTGGTGTACGTCGTAAAGGTAAAGTGGATGAAATGATCGAGAAATTCTCAATCGTGAAAACTTTACAAGCGATGAAAGATGCTCATGTTGTGGTGATTGTGGTTGATGCACGTGACGGGATTGTTGAGCAAGACTTGCACTTGATTGGCTATGCACTTGAAGCGGGACGTGCCATGGTGATCGCGATCAACAAATGGGACAACATGTCTGAGTATGATCGTAAGCAATGCAAGCTGGATGTTGATCGTCGCTTTGACTTTATTCCTTGGGCGAAGATTCACTTAATCTCTGCACTACATGGTACAGGGGTAGGTGATCTCTATCCGTCAATTCACCGTGCCTATGATTCTTCACACTTGAAAGTATCTCCGGCAAAAATCACGCAAATTTTGAATGATGCAACCGATGCGCACCATCCACCGATGGTACAAGGTCGTCGTATTAAAATGCGTTATGCCCATATTGGTGGTCAAAATCCACCAACGATTGTCATTCATGGTAACAAGGTGGATAAAACCCCTGCAGACTACCGTCGTTATTTGGAAAACGTATTCCGTAAAGTGTATAAGCTTGAAGGCACGCCAGTAAAAATCGAATTTAGAACGTCTGAAAACCCGTTTGAAGGGCGTAAGTCACAAATTGATGAGCGCACGGCAGCACGTAAGCGTCGTTATGTTCAGAAGTTTAAGAAAGCCGAGAAGAAATTTAAACGTGGTTAAAGACCAGCTTTAAATAGTATTCAAAAAGCCCAAAGTGATCTTTGGGCTTTTTTCTTTTAAAATATACTTCTATTTTTGACAGGTGATCTTGGTGAGCAGACGGATAAGGGTAGAAGTAAATGCACTGGAGCAGATCGTTCATGTGGATCATGCACTTGATCGCAAGAGCAAAATCCAGTTGCAAAAACAGCAAATCCATCACTTTCGTAATCAATTACTTTCCGAGCAATTGCAGGTCACAATTCAACATGAGCAGTTGACGACTACTGAATATGGAAAACCATATTTGATTAATTTTCCTGAATTTTATTTTAATCATAGTCATAGCCAAAAAAATTATGCTTTAGCCACCAGTCATACTATGCCTGATATCGGGGTGGATATTGAAGATCTAGATCGCAAGGTTAGATTTGAAGCATTGGCGAATCATGCATTTCATCCTGATGAATTAAAATACTGGAACGAATTGCAACATGAGTCAGAATATTGGTTTAAAGTCTGGACCACCAAAGAAGCAGTATTGAAAGCTGCCGGACTGGGCGTGCGCTTAAATTTAAATGAGTTAAATACTTTTGTTCATCCAGTACATAATGGCGGATTGTGTAGTCATCCTTTAATTGGAACATTTGCTTATCAAAACTTTCATTTGGGGCATGTCATGCTTACGGTTGCCTGGCGTTCAGAAGCCTCCTGTAAGGGGTTTAGCTTTCCTGAAATAAAAATAATTTTGTCATCTTAAAATATGTGGTTCTTATTCATGCCCCTATAAGGTCATAACAGCTTTAAAGTCCAAGATTCATCTGGATAAACACAGATCAATAAAAATCGATAGGATAAAAAACAGTGACCTGTATCGCCTGTTTTAAAATCAAAACAGGCATTTTTATTTCAATGATCGATAGTGATGAATGTTTAGCGAGTGTGTGAAAAGATCCACGGATTATTGAAGGCCATCTTCGCTTTGGTCCACTTCGATTCGATATAATTTGGTTCCATTATTGGCGTAGATTAAGCGTCCAGCCTCTTTATAGTAGGTTTCAATCCGAAATTGATCCTTGGAAAAAGCACCTGCGACTGGAATCCAGGCTTTCGCTGTCTGATAGCTTCTTTGATCTGTTGAAGCACCAACTAAATCTTCTACCTGACCTTTAGACATACCAATTTTTAACTGGGAAAATTTAGAATTCTGGTAATCGCCAACAATTTCACCCGTATAGCTGCCATCAATCGAAACCTCTTTGGTGGCATTGCTATTCGGCTCCGAATTTAATGAGTTATTTTGAGTCTGTTTATTGGAAGGCATAGTCGAACAAGCCATTAAACTTAAGCTGCTGATTAAAATAAGAAGAGCATTTTTCATTTTCATTATTATCGCCTTATTCATGTTGAAGGATTCTAGGGATAATTTTAATCCCAGTTGCGATATTGCCAACAGCTATTTTTTAGCTAAAGTTTTACCAATTGTTAGGAAAGGAGTCTGTATTCTTTTGATCCAGCCCTTGCTGATGGAGGTGGTTTCTCAGGCGTATTCATGAGTATTTGCCCATTTTTTATGGGGGATGTCCTCCATTTATCCTGCTCAAGATGTTTCCTAAGTGACCCGTATGTTGTGATCAGACTAACGTGGATTTACTGTTCAGGCTATGTCTGTGCAGGGGATTGCAGTCCGTGATTTGGGGCTGTTGAGCTGCTGTACGAAATAATTTTAACAATGGTGTTTTAAATGCCTCTTTTTGTGTTTTAGATTGATTGAAATATGCTGAAATATTTATTCAAAATAAACCATCAAAATAGATTAATGAATTTGTGTCTAAAGGGATATTAATTTTACATATAAAATTATATTGTTGATTGAATGGTATAAAAATCAATAAAAAGTAAAATTTAGTGATGGAGTTAATCTTAATTTTTGTTATGATTTGTATGTTTTTTGTATTTTAAAAATCACGTTAAAAATATCTAAATTTCTTTATTAGTAAATCAGAAAAATTTAGTGAAAAAGGGTGTAAATCATGAAAAAGACCATATTGGCACTTTTGTGTCTGGGCGGTTTTCAGGCGGTTAATGCAGAAATTATTAAAGTGAATGGGGAAGGCACCGCGCCGATTATCAAAAAAGATCCGAATGCTACGCGTAACCAGGCTTTCCAGAATGCGAAAACTGATGCTGTCATTGCAATGATTAAAAAAATAAACGGTCCACAAGCAATGCAAGAGGCTCAGCAGTATCTGGATGAAATTGTGAAGCAAGTCGATTCCAGCTACCTCATTAACCGTGGCAGTTCAACTCAAGGCAATAATGAATTGCTGACCCAGGTCAGTCTTGAAATGGATGATCAAGAGTTCCGTTCTATTTTAAATGATCTGGGGCTAGCAAAAAAAAATAGCCGAACCAGCCCGATTATGATTGTCATGGATGAATACTTTGGTGTTCCCAAAGATAATTCCAAGCCGGTCAAAGAATTTACCTCTTATTTTTCCGATCGTAGTTACAGCTATGACGAAAATGCCAGCTACAAAGCCAGTGAAAGTGCTAAAGCCAGTGCTTCAGACTCTTATTTATCTAAAGGCCGTTCATCTGCTGCATCAGGCTATGCCTATGACAACTATTATGGTGCCGGTGTAGGTGTTTCGGCACGCTCGGCGAGCCACAATAATTCGGGTAAATCATCATCTTCAAGCAGTTACAATGCCAGTGAATCGGCAAAATATAGCCAGTCTGAACGGCAAAATGATATTCAAAGTTTCGTGAAATATGTGGAATATCAAACGCCAAGCACCAAGGCCGAACGCGATAACCAGACCTTGAATGCAATTGCTGAGTCAGCGGTTCGTTATGACCTGCGCTTACTCGATTCTGACCGTTTCAGAAGCCAGTATTTGAATGGCCGTAGTATGACGATTCAGCAGCTGACGAGTGATGCTGAACTGAATAAACTGGTGGCTGCTGCACGTAAGGAAAAAGCTGACTGGTTTATGGCTGGCAGTTCGTATATTTATGACCGTGGCCGTTCTCCTGTAACGGGCCAGTTTGTTTGTGACGGTGCGGTGAGCTTTAAAATTTATTCAGTGGATGACTCGACCCTAATGGGTGGCCAAACCCGTACTGAATCATCAACTGGTGCGACGACAGATGCCTGCCGAACCAATGTAGCAGCCAAACTCGGCGAGCTGGCGATTAGTCAAATCGGCCCGCAGATTTTGGGTTATGCAAAAAACCGTTCCATGTATGGTAAGGAAATCACCATTTTTGTGAAAAGCATTTCTGGCAATGTATCGAGCCGTTTAGGTGATGACTTGTATATTGCACTGGATGAAATGGACGGTGCGGAGAATATCGATATTCGTACGCAAGATGGAAAATTGGTTGAAATGACCATGACCTATAAAGGGGAAAAGCCGATGAGTGCAGAGTTGGCCAAAGCATTGCGCAAAGTCAATCCAACCCTGTCAAATGCTGAACGCTTACAGGCGGGCAATACCATCACACTGTGTATTGGCGGTACACAATGCAAGTAAAATTCAAAGCCCTGTGTCTGGCGATGCCAATGCTATTTTCGGCAGTGGCACATGCAGATATCCAGATTTATCCCTCAAAAGGGATTTTTGGCCTGGAGCAAGGGTGTCGTGCCGACCCGAATAAATATGAAGCCAATGGTGCATCCATAGTCTGTGACTTTAGCCAGGCCATTGATAATGATGTGATTCGTAAGCAAGCAGAGCAATTGTTTGTACAAGGTTTAAAGCAGAGCTTGGGCGAACAAATTGTCGACAGCATTTCACAAAAGACCAAGCACCGCACCTATGTCGCATCCTTGGACGTATTACGTGCCAGTGAATATATCGTTCAAAAAGAGTCAACGGCTGAAATTTTTCTGCCAGTGACCCTGAGTTTGAAGCTCACGAATGTCTTGTCGGGCGAAGTGATTTATAGCGACAGTGCGACCTTGTCTCAGCCAATCCAAGTGCTGAGCAGTGAGCTTGAGTCGGCAGCAACCAAAGCAGCGATTAAACAGAAATTTCAAAGTACCTTGTTGAGCTTGACACAGCAACTCACTCAAGACTTGAAAACCAAGTTCCAGGTGACTGAAATTGATACGCAGGTGATTGACCAGTGGAAATCCTATCTGGTGCTCGATAAAGGATTTAAGCAGGGAATTGCCATACAGGATGAACTCAGTTCTGCTGAAGGTGACCTGATTCGTGTGGTACATGCAGACAGCGATTATGCTGTTGCTGTACCGGTGCTGATGCAAGGCAATAGCAAGCACTTTAGCAAAGTATCGACCAATACACGTCAGGCCATGAATAAGCCTAAAGCCTTGGTGGTGGATGTATTGACCTATCAAGGTGAGTCTAAAGACCTGATTGAACAAATTTTTTCGGATGCGATCGGTGAGCAGGCATCTTTTACCCTGACACCAGTCAATCGCCGTTATAGTGCGATGGCACAAAGTATCAGTGAGCAGACGGCTTTGGCACAAAGTGCCGATATTAATCAGCGCGAGCTGCCAGAATTCTTTATTCGGGTTAATGTCATTCCTGTGATTGCCTATCAGCAGCGGATTGGCAAAATGACCCAACAGCAGATCTTTCATAGTGAAGTCTTTGCCGAAATGATTGATCGTTCCGGTCGGGTGATTTATTCAGCTCATGCAACAGATGAAATTAAGGACGTGATTTCTGAAGGAATGGGCTTTTCTTTGGAAGCTCGTAAAGAAGTGGTGCTGAAAAATGCGCTGTTGAAACTGGGTCAACAATTTCAGAAGGGTATTCAATTCACCCGCTCTGATTTAAAGGTTTCGGGTTCAAGCGGGCAAAGCATCACCATTGATGATGCCGGTGAGCGCTTAAGTCGAGGCATGAAAGTTCATGTCTATCACTCCGATCGGGCAGCAGGACGCAATATCCTGATTCCTACATGGGAAGCGACCATATTAGAACGTCAAGGCAAGAAAGTTACCGCGCAACTCGACTTCCCGGTTAGCAGCAATGAACGTTTGCCGGTGCGTTCTGGTGACAGTATTTTGCTGGACAGTTCTGCACCCATCGGTGATTCCAAGCAGGCACGGGTTTTATGTCTGGGCTTACATACCGAACAAGTGGGGGAAATTCCGTTTTACGGTTTTGGTCCATTGCTTTATAGCGCTTTTACCAGCCAGTCGAAGCGACCGTTTTATGCCACTGGTGCAGGTTTTAAAGGGCAAACCTTATTAAAAGACGCTGTTATTCGTATGACCGAAAATGCCGGTTTTAAAAAGAATATGGATGTGAATTTCTATCTTCCAAAAGATGAATGTTTGCAGCCTGTCTTTAAGATCGAGGTGAAAGAAAACTCGGTGAAATGTAATAGTGATCAATCCAGTTGTGATGCGACATTGGTCATGACGAGTGGTGCGCGCAGATTCAACCAGAACGCTGAAAAAATCGGTGCATATGGTTTCCAGCAGGAAATTCAACTCAAAGGCATTGTTCATCAGCATCGTCATGAAATGTATAACATTCAGATGTTTGATGCTTTGCCAAAAATTTTAAATCAAATCGTGCAAAAAGCCGATTCTTCACAATAAGGGTAATAGGGTATGAAAAAAATTTCGATTGTTTTAGCCATCAGTGCATCAATGGGAGCATCAAGTGTTTATGCTGGTTTTGGTTCACTTAGTAGCCTGGCTTCGACACTCACTGAATCGGCTACCGGGGTATCTTCGTCAAATATGGATCTGAATGGTTTCTTTACTCAAGCCAAAGCCGCGAATGCGATGTTTCTTCAGAGCCGTACTGCTTTAGCTTCATTGCTTGCAAGCAAAAAGGATTCGGATGAATTAAAAGCAAAACAGAAAAGCCTGAAAATAACTTCTGATCTGAAAGAAAAAGAAGCCATTCAAAAAGAAATTGTGGCGATGTCTAATGCTGTTTTAGAAGCTTCTCAAAAGGATGAGGCAGCAACAGTCGCAAAACTTGCATCATTGAATGCAGACCAAAAGAAACACTTGTTGGATTCTGCAACAAACTTTGTGATTGCAAGTTTAACCGCTCGTGAATTGGCGGTAGGGGCAAAACAGGTGAGTACCAGTTTGATCACAAATCCAGCCAGCTTGACCAATACTGGAATGTCATTGGTTGATGCTAAAAATGTAGTGGGTGATATTACCGGTATTGCAAAAAACTCAACCTTGGCTTTGGTAGAATATCCTAAGCTGTTTAAAAAAGCCGGTATTGAATTTAAGCTGCCAACCAGCTCTGCAGAAAAACCAAGAGTGCTTGATGATATTTAATATATTGATTGGGATGCAGATTTTAAATCGATTAAAATCGCTACCGTTCATTAAATATATTTAACACTAAAGAAGAGCCTGATCATCAGGCTCTTTTGCTGGTATTTTATTTATTCTCTCCCCATTTTTTTGCGCAGGCGATCGCTCATTAACAGCAAGTCGCGTAATTCCCCTGATCCTATCTAGTATTGTCTCACCCATACCGATCTAGTGCCCGTATGTGTTCTCTTTTCACTTTTATGATTGAGGTACTTTATTTTTGAGTGCAATGCGGTTCAATATCACTACAATGGAGCAGGAAAATGCTTGTATCTGAACATGTCGGGGAGTACTTAAAACATGGATAATTTATTGGCAGTGATGCGTGAGTTACGTGAGAAATGTCCATGGGATCAGCAGCAAACACCGCAAAGCCTCACCCGATATGCCATAGAAGAGGCCTATGAAGTCGAAGCGGCAGTCAGAGCAGGAAACGCAAATGATGTGCGCGATGAGCTGGGTGACTTGCTGTTACAGGTGGTGTTTCAGGCTCAAATGTACAGTGAGCAAGGTGCTTTTGATTTTAATGATGTGGTCAATGCCATTACCGAAAAACTGATTCGCCGTCATCCTCATGTCTTTCAGGCAGAACAATATTCCGAATTGAGTGCAGAATATGTATCCGTACTGTGGAAGCAAATTAAACAGCAGGAAAAGCAGGGCAAAGTACAATCACGCTTAGATGAGATCAAACATGGTCCTGCCATTCAGCAAGCACATGACATTCAAAAAAATGCGGCGAAAATTGGCTTTGACTTTCCAGATGTGGCAGGTGCTTATGGCAAACTGAATGAGGAATTAGGCGAATTACAACACGCCATGCAAAGGCAAAATTCCGACGAAATATTCGACGAATTTGGCGATTGTTTATTTTCACTGATCAATGTTGGACGTAAACTAGGACTTTCTAGTGAAATGGCACTGTTAAGTACCATTCATAAATTTAGAACACGTTTTGCTTTCATTGAAGATCAGGCTAAGCAACAAGATAAAAATATTGAAGCCCTATCATTAGAAGAAATGGATCAACTGTGGGAGCAAGCGAAACAACAATTAAAATAATAGGTTTCCCAATGAAAAAAATAATACCTATCCTGAAGGGGATTTCTTATATTTTTAGTCTGCTGTCTTTGTTGAGTGTATCCAGTAGTTATGCTCAACAGTTTGACCAGCAGTATTTAAAATGGAAGGTTGAACAGGAGGCCCAGGATGCACGGTTAAAAATACCGCGCGTCTCAACACGGAATTATTATTTGGCTAGGCCTGCTTTAAACTCTGCGACTTCAGCGACCAACAAGATCAACCTGAATCAGGCCAATGCGGAACAGCTACAAGAACTTTCAGGGGTAGGACAGAAGAAAGCTGAAGCCATTATTTCCTATCGACAAAAAAATGGAAAATTTAAAAATATTGAAGAATTGCAACAGGTCAAGGGGATTGGACCTGCGCTATTTAGCAAGAATAAAGACCGTTTAGGCTTGTAGAGGAATGGCAATAGCCGCTTAGAATATCGAACAAAGTATGATGCATTAAGATAATCAAATTGCCCTTTGATTGTGTTAGAGATATGATTAGCGTCATCTTAGATATTTTACGTTCAGACGTAGGAGACAGCGTCTTTTGCAAACTTTGCGCGCGTCAAAATGTGGTTTATCAACCGCTCAATTACCTTCTTACATATTAGATGTTATTGATGCCTTAACCAAGGCAGGCTATGAAGCTTATATCGTCGGTGGCGGCGTCCGTGACTTAATTTTAGGGCTGAATCCTAAAGATTTTGATGCGGTTACCAACGCAACTCCGGCTCAGGTCAAAGAAGTATTCGGACGACGTTGCCGTATTATCGGACGACGTTTTGAGCTTGCTCATGTCTATGCCGGTCGCGAACTGGTCGAGGTGGCCACTTTCCGTGCCCCGCCTAAAAAAGCAGTCACTTCTGCCTCAGGCATGATTCTGCGCGACAATAACTGGGGCACAATTGAACAGGATTTTGTGCGTCGTGATTTTTCCATTAATGCGATGTATTACCAGCCGCGTCAAGGGATTGTGCTGGATTTCTGTCATGCTATTGATGATATAAAAAATAAAACCTTGCGCTTGTTGGGTGACCCGACCTTACGTTTCGAAGAAGATCCGGTACGTATGCTGCGTACTTTACGTTTTGCTGCAAAATTAAATTTTAGTATTGCACCTGAAATTTTAGAGATTTTTACCCCAGAGCTGACCCAGCTGTTGCGTGATATCTCTCCACACCGCTTATATGATGAATCACAGAAGCTGTTCACCATGGGACATTTGAACCGGGTGCTGCCAATGCTGATTGATTTCGGTATTTGGCATCAGCTGTTTGCGGACATCAGCCCGGATATCTCCACCTTTATCGAACGCGCTGCGATCAATACCGATCAGCGCATTCAAATGGGCAAGACCATCAATCCTGCATTCTTCTATGCGGTATTGCTGTGGAAACCGTTCTTGGAGCGTTGTGACTTTTATTTAAGTAAAGGGATTGTTCCAGCAGAGGCAAGAGCGCAAGCCGGTTTGGATGTGTTAAAACGTCAGGCTACCCGGACCATCATTCCACGTTTTGCAGAAACCTTTATTCGTGAAGTCTGGGAAATGCAAACGCGTTTACTCAATCCGAAGCCGCAGCAAATACAGGCTTTATCGACCCATGCGCGTTTCCGTGCCGGATTTGACTTTCTGTTACTGCGCGAGAAATCGGGTGACGATACCACTCAAGGCATGGGTGTATGGTGGGATGCGTATCAACAGATGTCTACGGATGAAAAAGAACGTGCCATCAGTCAATATAACCGCCAGCGTGCAAAAAGCCGCCGTAAGGCAACTACAGACGATGTGGTGGAAACCAAACCGGTTGCTGCAATTACTGAAATTGAACCTTTGGTGAACGAGCCGGAACCGCGTAGTCGCCGTGAACGCAAGAGCCGGACAAAATCTGAAAGACCCGTTCAGTCCACTTCATCAAATGGCTCGGAAATTGGCTATGACCATCCGATTTTAAAACGCAAACGGGTCAAACGTGATTTAAGCCAGGTGATTTTTGGACCGACACAATGAGCACAGTAACCTACATCGGCCTAGGCAGTAATCTGGGTGATTCACGGCAAATTTTAGCAGAGGCAGTACAGAAGCTGGCGACGCTGGGAGCCGTGAAAACATCCAGATTGTATCAAAGCCCTCCAATGGGGCCACAAGACCAGCCCAATTACTTAAATGCGGCTGTACAGCTGGTTACAGACTTGGAACCCCTTGCATTGCTGGATGAATTGCAGCGTTTTGAGCAAGAATCAGGTCGAGTGCGACTGCGCCGTTGGGGTGAACGGACTTTGGACCTGGATCTCCTCATGTATGGCGAAGAACTGATTCATCATGAGCGTTTAACCGTGCCACATATTGGTGTTATGGAACGTGATTTCGTGCTGATGCCATTGCTTGATTTAGAGGCAAATTTACAACTCAAAGGACAATTATTAAAAGATTTACCGATATTGCAACATCCATCGCTTACCGTATTGGATGAGGGAAATTGGGCAAATATTTAATTTTTTGCATGACCGCTTGAGAAAGTCGTCATAAGAGGAATATCCGGATGATTAGTCTAAGTGACTTAAGAAAATTTAAAGCGCAAGGCCGCAAATTCTCTTGCCTGACTTGCTATGATGCGAGCATGGCGAAAGCAATGGAAGTTGCTGAAATTGATACGATTCTGGTGGGTGATTCTTTAGGAATGACCATTCAGGGCTGTGATTCTACTCTGCCTGTGACGGTACAGGATATGGCTTATCACACCGCAGCTGTTCGCCGTGGTAATCAGCATGCTTTTATTCTGACTGATTTGCCGTTTATGAGTTATGCCACGCTGAATGATGCCTTAATCAGTGCCAAACAAGTGATGCAGGCTGGTGCGCACATGGTGAAAATTGAAGGCGGTGCATGGCTGGCTGAAACCGTTCAGGTCTTGACCCGCAATGGTATTCCTGTATGTGTGCATTTGGGCCTAACTCCACAATCTGTGCATGTGTTTGGCGGCTATAAGGTTCAGGCGCGTACCCGTGAAGCTGCCGATCAGCTGATTGCCGATTGTAAGGCTGTGGTGGAAGCCGGTGCTGCGGTACTGCTACTGGAATGTGTTCCGGCGCAGGTGGGTAAGGAAATTAGTGAGTTGTTTCCACATACGCCTGTGATTGGCATTGGGGCGGGGGCAGATACGGACGGCCAAGTATTGGTTGTACAGGACATGCTTGGACTGACCGGTGGTCATGTGGCCAAATTTGTACGTAATTTTATGAAAGAACAGGCAGGGGAAACTGCAATTCTGGATGCTTTTAAAGCTTACCATGCAGCGGTACAAGATCAATCTTTTCCTGCTAAAGAACAAACTTTTCAAGTTGAGCTGTAAACATGAAAACAGAAACTACCATTCAGGGATTAAGCGCTTCACTGAGTCCAGCTCGATCGGCACGAAAAATTATCGGTTTTGTTCCGACCATGGGGAATTTGCATGAAGGGCATTTAAACCTGGTGCGTGAAGCAAAAAAAATCTGTGATGTTGTTGTGGTCAGTATTTTTGTCAATCCGATTCAATTTGGGCCTAATGAAGACTTTGACAGCTATCCGCGTACTCTGGAGCAGGATAGTCATTTGTTGGCAGATGTCGGCTGTGACATTATTTTTGCCCCTAGCGTTGAGCAAATGTATGGTAACAAGCCGCGTTTAACCAACATTAGCGTGTCTGAGATTACCAATGACTTATGCGGGTTGCAGCGTCCGGGTCATTTTGATGGCGTGGCGGTAGTGGTTACTAAACTGTTTAATATTGTGCAGCCAAATTTTGCCTTCTTCGGGCAAAAGGACTACCAGCAACTGGCGGTGATTCGTCAGTTTGTACGTGACCTGAATATTCCGCTAGAAGTGATTGGGGTGCCGATTACCCGTGCCAAAGATGGTTTGGCCCTTAGTTCGCGTAATGGTTATTTGAGTGCAGAACACCGTGCCATTGCTCCGACCATTTACCAGAGTTTAACTGCTGCCGAGCAGGAACTGCACAGTGGTATCAGCCTTGCGGACGTGTTAGAAAATATAAAGCAAAAGTTGACACAAGCTGGTTTTATTGTGGATTATGTGGAAGCACGCACTCCGGAATTACAAAAAATAGAAGCCTTTGATCAGGATGTGGTGCTGTTTGTTGCCGCTAAATTGGGCACTACCAGACTGATTGATAACTTGCAGGTTAAGCATACTGCATAGACTTCACTATTAAGGACAGCCTTGCCATGAAGCGTATTTTAATCGTCACAGGACAATCTGGATCGGGAAAATCATCTGCCCTGCAGGTGCTTGAAGATTTGGGCTATTACTGTATTGATAATTTACCGCTGGCATTGCTGCCGGAAATTGTGGAAAAACTGGATCGTGACAATAATCTTGAACAGCTGGCACTGGGCGTAGATGTACGCAGTACGCGTGCAGATTTGCAGGAATTTGATCATGTTTTTGAACAACTGCAGAAATCTGGTTCGGTGGATATCATTTATTTGACTACGCAAGATCAGGAACTGATTTCGCGTTTTAGTGCATCGCGGCGTCCGCATCCTTTAGCCAGTCGTTTTAAAAGCCTGACTGAATGTATACAGGAAGAAAAAAACTTATTGCTTCCGATACAGTTGCGTTCAACGGTACATATTGATACTACCGATAAAAGCGTACATGATCTGAAACATACCTTGTTGTCTAAACTTGGACAATCAGATAACCTCATTTTAATTTTACAATCATTTGGTTATAAACACGGTATTCCGCTTGATGCCGATTATGTCTTTGACGTACGTCATTTGCCGAATCCGCATTGGGATCTGGAATTGCGAAAATATTCAGGTTTGGATTTGCCTGTACAACAGTTTTTGCTGCAAAGTGAACAAACCAATGAAATGTTCCAAGACATTTATCATTTTTTAGATAAGTGGTTGCCTGCCTTTGCAGAAGGGCATCGTCACTATATGACGGTATCCATTGGCTGTACCGGCGGGCAGCATCGTTCCGTATATATCGTAGATAGACTCAAAAAAGCCCTTGAGGAAAAATGGTCTATCCAAGTCCTCCACAGAGAAATGAAGCACTGGTCATGATTGACACAACTGTTGACGTAATTAATAAACTAGGTTTACATGCGCGTGCGTCTGGAAAGCTAATCGAAGTTACCACCAAATTTCGTTCATCGATTCAAATTGGTAAAGGCAACAAATTAGTAGATGCAAAAAATATTATGGCTTTGCTGATGCTCGGTGCAGGCAAAGGCACAACTTTACGTTTAGTGCTTGAAGGTACAGATGAAGAACAGGCTTTATCTGAAATTCAGGCATTATTTGCAGCAAAATTTTACGAGGCAGATTAATCGTGGCACGTCGACCGAACCGTTTTACTGAAGATGACTTTGAAAGTTTAGAAGGGCGGGCGAGTAAAACCGAACAGAAAAAAGCAGTTCAGCGTATGGCTGCTTTAGGTGAGCAACTGGCTCAGTTGAGTATCAAACAAATTAAAAACCTTCCGGTGGAAGAACGTTTGATTGATGCTTTACTGGATGTGCAAACCATTACTTCACATGAAGCACGTCGCCGTCAGTTTCAGCGTGTAGGAAAATTATTGCGTAATGAAGATGAAACCATGATTTTGTCTTACCTTACTCCACAGCAAGGCGCGAAAAAAACTGCGCAGTTGCAACGTTGGGTCGATCGTATGATCGCGCAAGGTGATCCGGTGATTAAAGAATTCATGAAAGCGCATAATGCTGCCGAGCATCATGCCATTCGTCAGCATATTTTGCGTATCCATCGTGATATCAAAAATCAGGTGACGGAAGAAGAGCTGGCTGCATCCAAGTTAAAACTGTTCAACTATATTCAGCAAGTGGCTTTGATTTCAGATAACTGACTTTCTTATTTCTATACTCAAACTAAAAAAGCGACTCATGAAGTCGCTTTTTTTCTTCTCTCATTTAAAAGGTGATAAATGATGTTTCACAAGGGGTAATCCCCCTAAGTCCCCCTTTGAAAAGGGGGACTTTACCCATCAGATGATGGATTACTGAAACTCGCCTGTAGCACGTTCTTTGGCCCAGTCACGCAAGATGAATTTTTGCAGTTTGCCTGTAGATGTCTTTGGAATCTCGGTAATCACCACATCTTTAGGTACTTTAAAACGGGCCAAATGCTGTTTACAGTATTCAATCAGTTCTTCAGCTGTTGCAGTTTTACCTTGTTTGAGTTCCACAAAGGCACATGGAACTTCCTGCCAGCGTGGATCAGGTTTTGCCACTACCGCTGCCGTCAGGACTGCAGGGTGCTGATACAGCACTTCTTCCACTTCGAGTGAAGAAATATTTTCACCGCCGGAAATAATTACATCTTTAGAGCGGTCGGTAATTTTGGCATAGCCATCCGGTTGGCAAACGGCAAGGTCACCGGTATGGAACCAGCCACCAGCAAAGGCTTCGGCGGTTGCTTCAGGATTCTTTAAATAGCCTTTCATGACGATATTGCCGCGGAACATGATCTCGCCCATGGTTTTACCATCATGCGGCACTTCGTGCATGGTCTCCGGATCAAGTACTTTCATGCCATCTTGCAGTGGATATGGAACTCCTTGACGAGAGTGCAAGTGTGCCTGTTCCTGAATCGATAGATCGCTCCAGCCCGCTTGTGATGCACACAGTGCAGAAGGGCCGTAAGTTTCAGTTAAACCATAGACGTGAGTGACATTAATGCCAATATTACGCATGCCTTCAATAATCGCCGCAGGAGGCGCGGCACCGGCCACCATCACTTCAACACGGTGATCAATCTGGGTCTTTTTCTCTTCAGGGGTATTGATCAGCATCGACAGGACAATCGGTGCGCCACAGAAGTAGTCGACTTTATGTTCGGCAATCAATTTGAAAATCTGTTCTGCATCAACTTTGCGCAAGCAGACGTTGGTACCGCCATTGGCAGCCATGGTCCAGGCAAAGCACCAGCCATTGCAGTGGAACAATGGCAGGGTCCATAAATAGGTCGCGCGAGGCATCATGCCGCAAGCAATGATGTTACTGGCTGCATTAATGTAGGCCCCCCGGTGATGATAGACCACACCTTTCGGGTTCCCCGTGGTGCCCGAGGTGTAGCTTAAGCTAATGGCATCCCATTCATCCGCGGGTAAATGCCACTCAAAATTGGTATCACCTTGTGCAATCCAGTCTTCATATTCAATCTGGCCAATACGGGTATCCTCACCCTCATATTCTTCATCGGCGACATCAATGACATAGATTTCTTGCGGAATCAGCGCCAAGGCTTCTGTAGCAAGCTGGCTGAATTCGGGGTCAACCAGCAATACCTTACTTTCGGCGTGTTCCAGCATGAAGGCAACTGTTTTGGCATCCAGACGGGTATTTAAGGTATTCAGTACGGCACCTGCCATTGGTACGGCAAAATGTGCTTCAATCATTGCCGGCACATTAGGCAGCAGTACCGAAACGGTATCATTTTTACCGATCCCGAGTTTTTGGAGTTGGTGGGCAAACTGGCGGCAACGATTATATTTTTCACGCCAGGTAATACGACGTTTACCATGAATAATTGCATTTTGATTCGGGTAAATATAAGCAGCCCGATCCAGATAGCGTAAAGGTGACAACGCTACAAAATTTGCGGGGGTACGCGGTAATTCATCATATGCGCTAACCATGTTAAAACTCCATTCTATATTTGTTTTCATATCCTTTTGAAAAAGATATGCATTTATCAGAAATCTTGCAGTTATGCTTTAGTCGAGTGCTATTTTATAATTTTTAACATATTGAAAATTAAAAAAATTATTTTATGGGGTGGATTTTTTTTGAACGCATGGGTTCCCATATTTGCTTTTTTAGGTATTTTACTCTAAATGGGCAATTTAAATAACATTAGCTAGGGAATAATAATGAAAATACAACAGGCGGATAAAGGATGGCGTAATTGGTCTGGAAGCCAGCAGGCACATCCATAAATTTTTCAACCTCAGCATGTCAATGAATTACAAAAATGAGTCAAATTCTATGGTCATATTCCTGTCGTTGGTGCAAGGCATTCATTTAGTGTGTTGGCCAAGACGGATGAAACTTTGCTTAATCTCGATCAGTTCAAAGGCGTGCTGGCCTTTGATGAAGATAAAAGTCAATGCACAGTTTAAGCGGGTACACGCTTATATGACTTAGGGAAATATGTTGTTCCGATCAATCAGTCTTTAGCCAATCAGGGGGATATTGACCAGCAAAGTCTGGCTGAACTGCAAGGTGCCTTATGAATAGCTACACCCATGTTAAAAGTTTTGCACTATAGCCAGTTACCTGATCTGGAACTGCTGCTGGTGCCGAAATCCTGTGAGATTGACCGGGCTGATTATGTGTTTTTAAGACCCACCCAGAGCGAAGCTGTGATTCCGCAATTTGCTCCGCTTTCTGCCTATGCTCAGTGCAAGTTCTAAGCATGGGATAACTTTAGAGCATAAAAAGGGAAGTGAAAATTCCTTGATTGAGCTAGAGCTAGAGCTAAGGCATTGGCAAATAAATTCAAAATGTGCCAAATTGCGAATTTTATAGGTGAAAAGGTTTAATCCTGTGGATAAGACGTGTAAAATTCGAATCGATTTTTATTTATCCACCGTTTTTATCTTTTGAGGTTCTGCCTCGATCATAATCTCGCGGTGACATGCCCTATGGTACGGGGCATCACTCCTTAAGGATTTTTTTATGCCAATTATCACTTTGCCAAATGGCGATCAAAAACAGTTTGATCAAGCCGTATCTGTGATGGACGTTGCACTGAGCATTGGTCCGGGTCTTGCAAAAAATACAGTTGCGGGTCGCGTAAACGACCGTTTGGTTGATGCGTCTGATCTCATCACTGAAGATGCAACCTTACAAATTATCACGCCTAAAGATGAAGATGGTATTCACATCATTCGTCACTCTTGTGCGCACCTGGTCGGCCATGCAGTTAAGCAATTGTTCCCCGAAGCAAAGATGGTGATTGGCCCGGTCATTGAAGAAGGTTTCTACTATGACATCTGGATGCCACGTCCGTTTACTTTAGATGACTTGGCGGCGATTGAAGAGCGTATGAAAAAGCTCATCGACCAAGACTATGATGTCATCAAAAAAATGACCCCACGCGATGAAGTGATTGCAGAATTCACTGCGCGTGGCGAAGAATACAAACTCCGCTTGATTGAAGACATGCCTGAAGAAACGCAAATGGGCTTGTACTACCATCAAGACTATCTGGATATGTGCCGTGGTCCGCACGTACCGAATACCAAATTCTTAAAATCGTTCAAGCTGACTAAAATCTCTGGTGCTTACTGGCGCGGTGATGCGAAGAATGAACAGCTGCAACGTATTTACGGTACAGCATGGGCGGATAAAAAACAGCTTGCGGCTTATGTAAAACGTATTGAAGAAGCAGAAAAACGCGATCACCGGAAAATCGGTAAAGCTTTAGACTTGTTCCATATGCAGGAAGAAGCACCGGGTATGGTGTTCTGGCATCCGAATGGCTGGACCATTTACCAGGTACTGGAACAGTACATGCGTAAAGTTCAGCAAGATAATGGTTATCTTGAGATTCGTACCCCGCAAGTGGTGGACTTCACGCTTTGGGAAAAATCGGGTCATGCGGCAAACTATGCAGACAACATGTTTACGACTCATTCAGAGAACCGTAACTATGCGGTTAAACCAATGAACTGTCCATGTCACGTACAGGTATTCAACCAGGGGTTGAAATCTTACCGTGATCTTCCGATCCGTCTGGCTGAGTTTGGTTCGTGTCACCGTAACGAGCCATCAGGTTCATTACACGGCATTATGCGTGTTCGTGGCTTTACCCAAGATGATGCACACATTTTCTGTACCAAAGAACAGATTGGAACTGAAGTTGCAGATTTCATTAAATTGACTTTAGATGTGTACAAAGACTTCGGTTTTGAAGACGTTCAAATGAAACTGTCTACACGTCCGGAAAAACGTGTCGGTGATGACAAACTTTGGGACATGGCGGAAAAATCTTTGGCTGATGCTTTAGATGCTGCTGGTCTGGAATGGGAACTGCAACCGGGTGAAGGCGCATTCTACGGTCCTAAGATCGAATTCTCATTGAAAGACTGCCTAGGTCGTGTATGGCAGTGCGGTACCATTCAGTGTGACTTCAACCTGCCAGAGCGTCTGGATGCATCTTACGTAACAGAAGATAACGACCGTGATCAGCCTGTTATGTTACATCGTGCAATTCTTGGTAGTTTCGAGCGTTTTATTGGTATACTGATTGAACACTACGCAGGCTTTATGCCACCTTGGTTGGCACCTACACAAGCGTGCGTGATGAACATTACCGATTCTCAAGCGGAAGCATGTGAGTCAGTCGTCGCTAAACTTAAAGAAAACGGTATTCGTGCCATTTCCGACTTGAGAAATGAGAAAATCGGCTTTAAGATTCGTGAACGTACTTTAGAGCGTATTCCTTACTTACTGGTACTTGGCGACCGTGAAGTAGAGGAAGGTACAGTGAATGTGCGTACCCGCTCAGGAAAAAATTTGGGTACTATGTCAATCGATGCTTTCGTTGACCTAGTAAAAGCAGCCGTTGCCGAACGCGGCCGGTATATTGTGGAGTAAAAGCGATTAAACAGCCTGACCGTAATCAACAGGGCGGTAACAAATCAAACCGTCCTGCTTTGAATGATGAAATTCGTGCAAAAGAAGTCCGTCTTGTAGACGAAAATGGCGAGCAAAAAGGCATCGTAAGCTTAAATGATGCTTTACGTGCAGCTGAAGCTGTCGATCTTGACCTGGTTGAGATTGTTGCAAATGCTGAGCCACCCGTGTGTAAAATCATGGACTTCAACAAGCATTTGTTTGATCTGAAACAAAAGCAGAAAGAAGCGAAGAAAAAACAGCATCAAGTACAGGTGAAAGAAATCAAGCTCCGCCCTGCGACTGATGTTGGTGATTACAACGTAAAATTACGTGCCATTATCAAGTTCCTTGAAGAAGGCAACAAGGTAAAAATCACTTTACGCTTCCGTGGTCGTGAAATGGCTCACCAACAGTTGGGTCTGGCTCAATTGCAAAAAGTTGAAGCAGATGTGGCTGAATTCAGTGTAGTTGAACAAGCACCAAAAATGGAAGGTCGTCAAATGGGTATGCTACTTGGTCCTAAAAAGAAAAAGTAAGCCTCTATTGATGAAGAAAGCCCTGCAAAAGCAGGGCTTTTTTATAGCGATGATTTTTTGAATCGGTTTTTTAAGAGATCGTTTCAATTATTTAAAAGACCAGTCATTGACCAGTCTTTTGGGGGTGTTATTTTGTTGTTTCCTGTTGAGGTGACGCAAGTTTTTCCGTGGTTTTGCTGCCAATCGGAATCTGGCGAGGTAATTTTTCTTCTGGAACATTGCGCTGTAAGTCGATTTTTAACAAACCGTTTGCAAAGTCAGCTTGTTGTACTTCTACATGTTCATCCAGACGTAAAGACAGTTTAAAGGAACGGTGGGCGATACCTTTGTGTAAAAATTCTACCGTAGTATCCGATTTTTCTTCAACCGCTTTGCCGCTAATGGTCAGAACTTGATTTTCCAGGTTGATCTCGAGTTGGTCTTCGTTAAATCCAGCTGCAGAGACGACAATGCGGTAATTATTATCGCCGGTTTTTTCAATATTGTAATGTGGATAATTCGGTGTTTCACTTTGCATTGCGTAGTCAAACAGGTCATTAAAACGGTCAAAACCGATGCTACGTCGGAACAGTGGGGTAAGACTGGAATTGCTCATGGATAGAACCTCCGGTTCTCAGAAAAGTTATAGAAGCATGATGATAATTCTGTAATGGATGGCATAAGTAATGTGAAGCAATATCCTGAATGGATGATTGCTTCATGTCTAATATAAGATTGGGTGGAGGCTTTTCAAGCATCAATATGTAACAACATCCGGGGCGGATTTTTGCCTGAAAATAATGCTTTATATTTAGTGGTTTTATTGATGAATCTATAATTAAATATGCGGATGTATGGTACTAAATCATGCTATAACTGGAATAAATTTTAAGCATGTCATGTAAAACGAAAAAGGCAAAAGGTAGGAAACATGATTGATCTCTATTATTGGGGAACACCCAATGGTCATAAAATTACAATAGCATTAGAAGAAATGGGTTTGGAATACCAAATTTTTCCAGTCAATATTTTAGAAAATGATCAGTTTCAGCCTGACTTTTTACGTATTTCACCTAACAATAAAATTCCCGCGATTGTGGATCAGGATGGACCGCGTGGTGAAGCCATTTCAGTATTTGAGTCTGGGGCAATTTTGCAATATTTGGGCCGTAAAACCGGATTGTATTATCCAGTAGATGAGCAACAGCGTGTTGAAGTCGAGCAATGGCTGATGTGGCAAATGGGTGGTTTCGGGCCGATGCTAGGGCAAAACCATCATTTTGGCCGCTTTGCGCCGGAAAAAATTCCCTATGCCATAGACCGTTATGTCAATGAAACCAAGCGTCTGTATGGTGTGCTGAATAAGCAGCTGGTGGGGCAGAAGTATGTGGCGGGCGAGTATTCGATTGCCGATATGGCGATTTTACCGTGGATCCTACGCCATGAATGGCAGCAAATTCAGCTGGAAGATTATCCCTATGTAAAAGAATATGTTGATCGCCTGACTGCACGTCCTGCTATTCAGAAAGCATTGTCGATTCAGGTCGCTGGCTAAAATGACTTGAACTACAGTTGTGTTAAGATGGCGGTATAGAAAAATAAACCACCCATGCGGTGGTTTTTTATTGGATCAGCACCTTATGAAAGCATTTTTTTTAAATTCAACGCGTATTCTGGAACACAATGCCAAAATCTATTGGAGCATTATCTTTGGTATAGCAGCTTGTTTGATTCTTTTTATTGCCGAAGCCGTGCACATCCAGAATTTTATGGCGACTTTAAATACGCAGGACCAGAATGCTTTATACGCAGCCATCCAGCCTTTGACGCAGCGCTATAGCTATAGCCGTTATCTGGTTCTGGTTCTGGCTTTGCTTTGGAGCGTTTATGAATATACCTCAACCAAGAAAAAACTCGGGCTTTAAACCGGTTGCAGCCTGATGCCGGCTTACCTGCTGCTGTTTATTTCTGCCTTTGGTGCGGCCACCTTATTGCCTTTGCAGTCCGAAGCGGTTTTATTGGCTTTATTGGCTGAGGGTAGCCATTCAGTTCCGTGGCTACTGTTTGTTGCAAGCTTGGGAAATATTTTGGGATCCTGCGTGAACTGGTGGCTCGGTTTTAAGGTTGAACACTACAAAGACAAAAAATGGTTTCCTGTTTCACAGCAGCAAATGATGAAAGCACAGGCGAAATATCACAAATATGGCTACTGGTCATTATTGCTGAGTTGGGTGCCCATCATTGGCGATCCGATTACTCTTATTGCCGGTCTGCTAAAAGAAAATTTTGCCCGATTCCTGTTGATGGTTTCGATAGCTAAAATAGGGCGCTATTTGTTTATCTATTTGGTTTTTAGTCTGTTTTAAAAAAACGGGATGCTTGTGCATCCCGTTTTTAATTTTGCTTATTCACAGTGATTTAAGTCGAACTTAATTTCATCTTTAAAACTGGATTTTTTATACATCCATAAAGTGCTGGCAGTGCGCTTAACATTAATTTGGCTATTGGATACGGCCTGAACAACTTTTTGGTCTAAAGCATAAATCCCCGAACCCTGAGTAACTTTGACTTTTTTCACATCACCGTGTTTATTCACTTTAAAGTTGAATTTAACGCTACGATTGTGGCCAGCCAGTAAGTCAGAATCAAGCTCTAGCTGGGGCTGAGCGCGGTATGAGAAAGCTGTTTTTCTGTTCTGCTGTTGAGCCTGCCAATTTTTCGATTCAAACTGATAGGGGCAGGCTTCAACATCCTCCTGGTCTAACTTTAAGCTAAAGGTTTGATAGCCAATAAGCGGTGTCGCCGTGTCATTTTCGATATGGGGTTTGACATGTGCTTCACGCACGGCTTGAACCAACAGGTTATCCAGATGGCTTAAGCCGGTACTTTCCTGTACGCTGGCCTTGGTGACATTGCCGGTTTCATCTGCATAAATGCGAATAATGGCACTGCGGTTTTGCTCTTTTAAATCTTCATTTTTATAGTTTGGATGCGGAAATTTGGTCCACTGAATGCGTGTGGTCAAATGCGCGGGAAGGGCTGCGCTTTTCTGAACGGCAAGCTGTTTGGTTGCTTTAGATTCAGCACTGTAAACAGTACTGAAGGGTACACACATGAGTAGAGAAAAACACAGTATTTGCTTCATAAATATTTATTTCTTAGTCAAACCAGATGTTGCAGTGGTAGCGGAGTATTATGAGTGCGCAGTATTTCCTGAATTGGAAATACTGGCAAGTCTAAAAACTCAATTAATGTTCATGATCATGCACTTTGGTAATGTCGACGCCAAATAAATCGCGGGTTTTTGCCCAGCTCAGCGCTACTACTACCACGGTCATACAGCCTCCAAAGACGGTTGCCATGATGGTGCCCATATATTTGGCGGCTAAGCCGGATTCAAAAGCACCAAGTTCATTACTGGATGAGACAAACATGCCATTCACCGCGGCGACACGGCCACGCATATTTTCTGGCGGATAAATTTGCAGAATGGTCTGGCGAATCACCACTGAAATACTGTCACAGGCACCAGTCATGGCCAAAGCGAACAGCGATAGCCACAGGTTATTTGAGAAGGCAAACAGCAGGGTAAATAGGCCAAATCCGGCAACGGCGAGCAACATATTACGCCAGGCATTTTGGGTTGGTGGAAATCTGGTTAAGGCAATCATGGTGATGAGAGCACCAATCGATGGCGCTGCACGCAAGTAACCCAAACCTTCAGGACCGACTTTTAAAATATCTTCGGCAAAGATCGGCAGTAAGGCAATGACCCCGCCAAACAGCACCGAAACCAGATCTAGCGAAATCGCCCAAAGTACGATTTTGGTTTTCCAGATAAAGCGGAAACCATCGCCTAAACTTTCGATTAAATTATTTGTTTCGATTTTTGGAAAACTGCGCTTTTGTAGCAGGTTAATCAGGATGAAACAGATGGACAATAAACCGGTTACCGCCCATAAACTGTTTTCAGGACCTAAAAAAGCCAGCATAAAACCGCCCAGCATGGGACCAATAATCACGCCACTTTGCCAGCCGATGGTGGTCCAGGTGGCACCATTGGCATAGAGCTCGCGTGGAATCAGGAAAGGTTTTAATGATGTGGCGGAGGGATTATAAAAACCGCGAATTGTACCCAAACCAAAAATAACCGCATAAATCCCCCAAGACAGTGTAGTAACGTCGATCTGTCCTAATCCATAGGAATGGAATAGCCACCATAAAACCACAGGCAAGGGCACGGCAAAAAACAGACATATTTTCATGATGGTCTGTTTGTTAAAGCGGTCGGCAAAATAACCGCCCCACAAGGACAAGGCAATAAAAGGGATGGCTTCGGCCAGACCAATTAAACCCAGTGTTAAAGGATCTTTGGTAATCCGATACAGCGAATACGCGACAATAATTTCTTGAATTAAAATGGCGAGCGTTAGGCAGAACTGGTTCATCGTGACAATAGAAAAGTCACGATAACGCAGGGCGGCAAAAGCATCCTGTGCAGGGTTCATAGCAGTCCAGTATTCTTATGGGCTGATAATTATAATGCCGAATAGTGGATTTATTAATAAAAACATCCCGCTTTTGATAGTGAAAATAAGACTAAGAGAATCTGATCATTGGTGTGCAATTTTCAGTATCTCTGCTTTTGTTTTGAGCAAAGATGCTTTAGAATACTTGCTCCCTTACCTGCAGGTCGTTTTTGCAATGGTGCAGACGTGCTGAACAGGTGTTTAAAGAGGTTGTTATGGCTAAGTTAAAAACTCGCCGTGGTGCAGCTAAACGTTTCAAAGCGACTGCTAACGGTTTCAAGCGTAAACAAGCGTTCAAACGCCACATTTTGACCAAAAAATCTGCTAAACGTATCCGTCAATTGCGCGGCTGTGTGATGGTTCACGTAAGTGACGTTGCTTCAGTTCGTGCTATGTGCCCATACATCTAAGGAGATTTATAAATGGCTCGTGTAAAACGTGGTGTACAGGCTCATCGCCGTCATAAAAAAATTCTTGCTCGTGCTAAAGGTTACTATGGCGCTCGCTCACGCGTTTACCGCGTTGCGTTCCAAGCAGTAATCAAAGCAGGTCAATACGCTTACCGTGACCGTCGTCAAAAGAAACGTCAATTCCGCGCTTTGTGGATTGCACGTATCAACGCTGGTGCTCGTCAAAATGGTTTGTCGTACAGCCGTATGATCGATGGCTTGAAAAAAGCTCAAGTGATCATCGACCGTCGCGTACTTGCTGACATCGCTATGCATGACGCAGTTGCATTTGCTGCTTTAGCTGAAAAAGCTAAAGGTGCATTAGCTGCTTAATCATCTCTCGATGATTGAAAAAGACCGCTTTTTAGCGGTCTTTTTTATTTTGGCTTTTTAAAATACATTCAATATGGATTTCGGCTTATTTAAGGGTGTGAAATACACGAGAAGCTAATTCAGTTCAATCTAATCAAACTTGCGCTTTGGAAAGCCCGATAATATAAATAGGCCAATGGCAGCAAAGCCAATCGCCTGAATGGCGAGCATCAGCTTATGCTGGGTAGGCAATGCAGAAATTAAGGTAATGAATGCCATCAGCGGCATAATGAACACAAGAATCTCAAAACCTTTCTTATAAGGGTTATCTGCCGCAATTTTTAAGCTTAACGCTCTTAATACATGTATGCCCATACCAATGCCTACACTTATTCCTGTCAACATGGGGGAAAGTTGCTGTACCGTAGAGCAGAGATAAATGATCATACAGGTTGCAATACAGACCATCAGTTTCAGCTCGCGGCTACATTGGTCGGAATACCAGAACTTCAGCATTATTTTTGCTCATCCAAGGGGGCATTTTTATTCAATAAAGACAAGGGTGAAAACAGGCAAATGGCCAAAGCCATAAAACCGATGCCTTGGGCACCGGGGATGAGAATTTCACCATTCTGCATATGCATGAAAATCAGGGCCAACAGCAAGGCAAGAGGAATCCAGACCAAGAGTCGATAGAACAGGCCGGTCGGGTTTTTAGCAGCAAAATGAATTTTACAGTAACGGCAAATCAGGAAAATAATACCTGTACCCATGAACATCAGGATAGCATCCGGTTTTAAAGGTTCCATCCAGTACAGTCCGCCCGTTGCAATTGCGATGACCACAAAGATCAGCAGTTTATGAAGAATGGAAGCTTTAGGATTGAACCAAAATTCGAGCATGTTTTTCTATTGGATGAATAAGAACTAAGGGCACTTTAGCATACGAGTGAGAGGGAAGCACAGATTCAACCTACCTGTAGATTATTTTAAATCTCTTTCTTAAGAGCACACATAACCAGAGAGATAAAAAAAGGAGACATTTTTTGTCTCCCTCATCCTAACCTTCTCTTACACTTAAATTTAAAGCAGTGCTTAAACTTAAGTTCAGGGAGAAGGAATTTTATTCAGCTATTTTTCTGTGGACCCCAATCATAGATTTTCTTTTGATAGGCATACCACATCATCCAGAGGCCAATCAAAATCATCGGTACAGTCAGGAACTGGCCTTTACTCATCCAGCCAATAAATAGCTGGCCATTATCGGGTTCACGGAAGAATTCCACCACAAAACGGGCAATACCATAACCGATCAGGAACAGGGCAGAAACTGCCATACGTGGACGCGGCTTGGAGCTGAACCACCACAATACAATAAACAGGATTAAACCTTCGCCCAAAGCCTGATAAAGCTGTGAGGGATGACGGACCAATTGCAAGGGATCGGTAGGGAAGATCATCCCCAGTGCAAAGTTTGAATCAGAAACCGGGCGGCCATACAGTTCACCACCAATGAAATTGCCAATACGACCGAACATCAGGCCAGTCGGGACACAAGGGGCAATAAAGTCCAGCGTTTGAAACCAGGTTTTCTGGTATTTTTTGCACCAGAATAGCATGGCAAGCATCACACCCAGGAATCCACCATGGAAGCTCATGCCGCCGGTCCAGACCTGAAATAACCATAGTGGATTGGCCATGAACTGTTCAAAGCCATAAAAGAATACGTAGCCTACACGACCACCGACCACGACCCCTAAGGCACCATAGAAGATCAGGTCAGAGACCATGTCAGGTGTCCAGCCATCACGTTGTTTGGTTCTATAGGTGGCAAGTCCCCAGGCAAATAAAAATGCCAGTAAATACATCAATCCATACCAGTGGACTTGTAATGGTCCCAGCGATACCGCAACCGGGTCTATATTTGGATAGGTCAGCATTCCTGTTCCTTGTCATTATGTTTTGCACAGATTTTAGCTGAAACCTGGGAAAAATGTTGTACATTCAATGTGTAAAGATGAAGAGCATGAATTATGTGTATTGTCGCTTTAGCCTGGCAAGTTTTGCCGGATACTCCTCTATGTCTGATTTCCAATCGGGATGAGTTTTATCAGCGGCCGAGTGCAGCATTGTACGCTTGGGAAAACAGTCCGATTATTGCCGGAAAAGATTTGCAGTCCGGTGGTACGTGGATGGGGATTACTGCATCAGGTCGCTGGGCAGTGTTAACCAATTTCAGGGATGCCAGCGATAAAACACAGTATCCGACTTCACGCGGTCATTTGATTCAGGCTTTTCTGGAATCCGATTTAACCCCGATCCGCTTTGCTCAAGCGCTGGAAAAACGCCAGCGTGATTATGCCGGCTTTAATTTATTTTTAGGTGATTCAAATCAGGCGGTTTATATGAGTAACCGTGGTGAAGCACCGCAGGTTTTAGCCCAAGGCGTGTATGTGGTGTCCAATGGTTTAATGACCGAGCATTGGGAAAAGACCCGACATTTACGTAAACGTTTTACCCAGGAATTTTTACCGATGCTCCAGCAGACAACGACATCCGAAGCAGATCTGGAATTTGCGGTTTGGGATATTCTGGAAGATGAACGGAAAATTATTCCCGAGCTTTTGCCCCAAACCGGCATTAGTTTAGAGATGGAGGAATTGCTTTCATCCACTTTTATTCAAAGCCCGGTCTATGGTACACGCTGTTCCAATTTTCTACGGATGAAAAATCAGCAATGGCAATGGCAGGAAAAATCCCAGCAAGGGACAACCCAAGGCAATATTATCCAGATAAATTTACCTTTAAGCCCATAAAAAATGCCGACACGAGGTCGGCATTTTTAGAAGGCAGTTTATTTACTTGGTATTGCTTTCTTTTGCATTGATGGAGCGATTGGGTCAGCCGTAATATAACCCACCGCCGCAGCGAACTTTTTGTTGTAGTTTGCATCAATTGCAGTGTCAATTTGCGTCAGTAAATCTGTGCTTAAGCCGCTACGTGCACCAGTTACAGCATCGATTTTATAGAAACGATTCCATTCATCACCTGGGTGCTGGAAGTTACTCATGATGTAGGTCCAGCCATTCACTTCATCTACGGCATGCAAACCTGTTGATTCTGCACCTGCTGGGGTAGATAAGATACGGTCCAATGTTTTTGCATCAACATTATATGCCCATAGATAGTTATTTAAATGGTTGCCTGAATCTTCACCGATGAACAAAGTGCGTAGTTTTTCTGAGAACTTTAAGTTATCTGGACTAGCAATTTTTTCTGGATTTGCCGTATTACCAAAAGTATCAATGCTAATATCTTCACCCATTAGTAACATATGACTTTGCGCAGGTATCCATTCACTTTGAATAAGTGTTCCTGTGCTGTCAACTTGATTACCTTTAAGGTCATGTGCAAGCACGCCACCGGCTTTTAATGCTTTTGCGAATTTAATATTATGCGCAGCAACGTAACTGCTTGTATTTACAACCATTGAGTCTTGTATGTTGGCAAGTGCCGAGTAAGCCACTTTATCCTTGATATTTACCGTTGTGCCTTCCATTTTGGTAAATGCCATGCTCGCACCCATCAGGGCCGCATAACGATGAGTTTCCAGGAAAGCGGCTACTTTTTCCATACCTGGTTTGATTTTGACCCAAAGCTTTTTCTTCGCCAATGTGATTTCAGTATAGCTGGCATCATTTGGATTTACGTTTAAGCTTTCCATGATGTCTGTTGGTTGAATATTCTGAACATTGACCAGATCTTCAATTTCTTTGCTGGTTGCAGAACCAAGCTTAATCCACTCGATACGTGCTGTAGAGGTTTCATTTAATTCATCTTTGTATTTAGCAGCATAGAGTGTTCCCGCAGAAAGGTCTTTCTCTTTATCTGCAATGAACATAAAGAAACCGCCATTGGTATAGTCATCACCCATGATGACGGTTTTATTGTCAGGCATGACCTGAACTAGTTCATGTGAAATACGACCTAAACAATAATGCTTCTTGATGCTACCTGTACCATCTAAGTTCACGATCACTTCGGGTAAATGGCCATAGTTATATGGTTTTACTTTGGTCATATCATTATTAAAGAAATATTTTCCAAATCCAGTTGGAGCTGGACCACCAATGCCTTGGTTGAAAGCATCAGGTTCATATTCTTCACTTGAAAGATGGGTATTCCACGGAGAAAGACTTGCACCACAAGTAATCCATAAACCGTGCACCGGTGCAGTATTCACGTTGAAATATTTTTTAAGTTCTAGATGACCTGTTTTTTGATCTTGGTCAAGTGTAAGAATAGCAATTGGAGAAGGCAATTGACCGTAGGTATCTGCACCTGACTGGTCTTTTGAATTATATTCAAACTGAACCACATGGAATATTGGGGTCGTCACACCGTCTACTTTTGCATCTTTCAAATGAATTAAAGATGAACCATCTGGAGCATCAGAAAAGAATTGACGTTCTTGTTCTACGACGGATTTATCCATAATTGGGTTGCCATTCACATCAAAATAGCCACCGGCAACAATTGTTCCACCACCATGTTTTGGCACAGTTTGACCTGTAACAAAGAAGGGTTTATATGCAAGCTGATATTCTGTATTTGTTGCATCATCCCAAGTAATTTGTAGTTTTGATTTAACCGATGTCGTCGCCATGTCAGCAACCGTGTTCGGCGCAACCATTGGGGTAAATTTAGCACTTTTAAAATTGACAGGTTTTGTCGGTGGAGTGGTAATGATGTCTGAATCACTATTATTACACCCCGTTAATGCTGCTGTTGTGGCCATTGCCCCAAGCGGTAAAAAAGGAATTCCAGAAAACCATTTTAAAAGATCGCGACGAGTTGGCTGATGAGAAGTGGTTGTCATATTAAATCCGTAAAGTGTAATTAAGTTATTGTTTAGTTGATTATCATGAGCGATTGTATAAACGGGTGATGACAGTTTTTTTACACTTTTTGGTCAATTTAAAGACAATTTATTTTATTTAAAAATAATAAAATCAATACCTTAATATATATAAATAAAAACTCCAAACTTGCGTTTCAGGTTTGGAGCCGAGTAAAAGCAGTGTGATTATGGTTTGAATGCATGGCGCTTTTCTAACATCTTTCCAAGAAATAATCCTATTTCAAATAATAACCACATGGGAATGGCAAGCATCACCATGGAAAGTGCATCCGGTGGCGTCACAAACATGGCGACAAAGAAACAGCCCACCACAATGAAGCGGCGTTTTTCTGCCAGACTTTGCGTGCTGACCACACCAATCAGAATCAGGACTAAAGTGATAATTGGAATTTCAAAGGTTAATCCAAACACCAAAAACAGTTTTAAACAAAAGCCTAAATAACTGTTGATGTCGGTCATTGGTGCAACGCTCTCCGGCGACACACTGATAAAGAAATGCAAAATTGCCGGCAAGGTAATGAAGTAGGCAAAAGCTATGCCTAAGTAAAATAAAGAAATACTACCAGCTAAAAGTGGAATAGCGAGGTGACGCTCTTTTTCATACAGGGCCGGGCGTACAAATGACCATAGGAAGTATATGATGAGCGGCATCGCCAGCATCAAGGCCACAAATAAGTTCAGCTTAAACGGTGCCATAAAGGTTGCAGTAACATCGGTGGCAATCATGGTGGAACTGACAGGCAGTTGTTGTCTGAGCGGTTCTGACAAAAGCTGATAAGTATAATTGCGAAATGGCAATAAGCAGAAAAACAGCAGCAGGGTAATAGCAACGATTTTAAATAGATACTGACGCAGAACGATTAAATGCTGCATCACAGGCATTTGTTCCAGATTTTCAGTCTCTGATTTGACTTCAGCAGTAGGCAATTGACTTTGGCTCATACGGCAATCTTCAATGTAGAGGGGAGATAAGAGCGTGAAACCTTGACTGCATCAGCGCCATGTAACTGAACAAAATTCGCTGAAAAGGGTGTCAAACGACACGGACTGAGCCAGGTATAATAAAGGGGGGAAGATGGCTCTTGAGTCTTTTCTTGTTGTGTTGACTGGGTCAAATGATCCAGCTGCTTTTGCAAGCGTTGTTCTATTTCTGTCATGCGGTCAATTTCTTTCTGAATTTCTTCACGAAACTCTGAAAGTTTCAGTTCCCGATCGACTTCGGTTTGAACACTATGAATAAAGCGCTTCGCTTTACCATACCATTTCGCGGCAAAACGCGCAGCTTCGGGCAGTTTTTCAGGACCCAAAACCAGCAGTGCAATAATGGCAAAGCACAGCAGTTCAGTCATACCGACATTTAGCATGGCTGCACTCGCTTAGCTTTTTACAGTATTTTCAGTGTTTTTAACCTGAGCATCAATGGTGCGGGGTTCTTGCAGTTGAGCATGTTCAGCATCATCATCTTTGATCGATTTTTTAAAATCCTTAACGGCCCCCCCGATATCCTTACCCAGATTTTTCAGTTTGGATGTGCCAAACAATAAAATCACCACAATTGCAAAAATGACAACGTGCCAAATTGATAATCCTGCCATGTTATTTTCCTCTATTTTTGTTGTCCTTATCTCAACAGGCTTTGATGACAAAGCGGTGACGTTTCTGTTTCGGTTTTAAGACAAAGCGATTCATGGCTAGATGAATATGAAAAATGAGTCCTGCAAGATCATGTTTGAATATCAGCTGTGCTAGGATGGATTTCTTAAGTAAAAAACCAAGTTTGCACCCTCATGGCACTGATTCTTCCTCTTATTTCTTTTCTTGCCGGATATTGGGGAGTGCATGTTTTAAAGCCGATCCGGCCATTATTGGCAGCTTTGCTGGCCCGTCTCTTTATACCGCTACTGATCATTTACAATATGGTGTTTTATAAAGAAGGCAGTCTATGGCTGATCGGTTTCAGCTTGTTCAGTTCGATTATTTTCTTCAGTGGTTTTTATTATTTTCAACAAGACAAATTACGTGCCCTGTGTTTTAGTTATTTGAATGGTGCATGGTTAGGCCTTCCTTTTGCTTTAGCCGTCTTTGGGCCGGAAGCCAGCAGCACCATTGTCGCCTTATATATCGGCGGCTCTTTATTTGGCAATATCTGTGCAGTGATGGCGGTGAGTGAAACCCGGCAGGATAGGGGATTTATTATTAAAAATGTGCTGCTTTCACCACCTGTTATTGCATTAAGTATCGCCACCCTGCTATCTGGTTGGGATTTAAGCAAATATGAATTTCATCCGGTAATTCAGCTGATTTACCAAACCAATAAGGTCTTGGTGACTTTTGCTGGGATGTGCATTTTGGGCATGTGGCTGAGTAAAGTCAGAATCGGCTGGAGGGATTTGAAACGTAGCTTATTGATCATCAGTAGCCGTATGCTGTTGGCTGTTTTATTGTGTGCAGCAGCTTATCTGTTTTTGCCGATTCCGCATCAATGGCTGACGTTTGCGGTGATGTTGATGTTCTTTATATTGCCGCCAGCAGCGAATATTGTGGCACTGGAAACGCATTATCAGGGGACGGGCTATTCAGCAAAATATATTGCGTCGGGTACTGTGGCCAGTGCGATATTGATCGGGATTTATGGCGTAATGTTGCATGCATTGGTGTCGGGTTTATAAAAATATAAAAAAGTCCTCTCTCCCTGTGGGAGAGAGTTAGAGAGAGGGTCTAAAAGCTTTGCTTTAGAGAAAGATAATTTTTTTCTCTCCTACTAGGAGTAGGTTTAGGGAGAGATGTATTTTAAAAATCCCTCACCCCAGCCCTCTCCCAAAAGGAGAGGAGGTAATAAGAGGCGGAAATTACTTCTCTAGGCTCGCCTTAAACAACTGCATCGCCTGACCACGATGGCTGATTTTATTTTTATCTTCCTTACTCATCTCTGCACTAGAAATACCCAGTTCAGGCAACCAGAATAGCGGGTCATAACCAAAACCGTTTTCGCCACGAGGCGCTTCCAGCACTTCACCTGTCCAGATGCCTTGAAAAATTTGAGGCAGCGGATCTTCAGCATGTTGAACCAGCGCAAGTACGCAAACAAACATGCCCTCAATACTTTCACCTTCTTTACGAAGCGGTTTAAGTCGGGTTAACAGTTTTTCATTGTTGGAGGTATCATTACCATGTTCGCCGGCAAAGCGAGCAGAATAAATACCTGGCGCACCACCCAGTACAGGAACACAAATCCCGGAATCATCGGCAATTGCCGGTTTGCCTGAAATTTTAGATGCATGACGGGCTTTAATAATGGCATTTTCAACAAAGCTCAAACCATCTTCAATTGCATCTTCAATATTCAGTTTGCCTTGAGGAATCACTTCAACAGGCAGATTTAACTCGGCAAACATTTTTTCAAATTCAGCAATTTTCCCTTTGTTGTTACTCGCAAGAACAAGTGTGCCTTGAGATAACCAATCTTGTGCAGACATTCTATAAAAACTCTAATCTTTAAAATAAGTTCAATTTTACCTGAAATAGGGACTAACAATCAGCCAATAAAAAAGCACCCGAAGGTGCTTTATAGAATTAGGCAGAATTACTGTGCCTGAATCCACTTGTCCGCACGGTCACGCGCTTGACGAATCTGTTCTTGGCTCAAGTTAGCAGCCAAAGCGGTTTTCTTGCCTTCAGACAGTGAAATCACTTTATTGTCGAGCATGCCATCACGGGTAGACAATTCATACCACTGATATGCGCCGACATAGTTTTTCTTTTGTTCTTCCATCATGGCCAGATTAAAGCTGGCACGGTTATCGCCACGGCTTGCTGCTTTTTCAAAATATTTACGTGCTAAAGCTTCATCTTTTTTGGTGCCAATACCATCAGCCAGCATACGACCGACATTCAATTGTGCAGCAGTCAGACCTTGATCGGCAGCAGCTTTGTACCAGGAAAAAGCTTGCTGCTCATCCTTCTGGACCTCTCTGCCTTGCTGATATCGGGTACCGAGATAAAATTGTGCAGCGGGTTGACCGGCTTTGGCAGCTTTGGTCAGGTTGTTAATATCCATAACAGAATACTGCGCAGCCTGGCTCGAAACCGATGCCGTAGGTGCAACATATTCTGCATGGGCTTGAATGCTAAACAGTCCAGCCAATAGTGTGCTTAATAATATTTTTTTCATAGTGCGCTCACTCGATAAATAGCGACTTCACCAAACAGATTCGGGATATGTTTACTGAGTAAACTACCTTGCTGATCCCCATTCACGGCAAGTCGATTAATAATCCGGATATCATTTTCCGCACACAGTGCTTCAAAATCACGGAAAGTACATAAATGAATATTTGGCGTGTTATACCACATATACGGTAAAGCTTCCGAAACCGGCATCCTTCCTTTTAATGCCAAGAAAGACCGGGTCTTCCAGTGGGCAAAGTTAGGAAAGGTGATAATCGCCTGTTTCCCCACACGCACCATATCACGCAATAATACGTCTGGTGCATCTACAGCTTGCAAGGCCTGTGCCATCACCACATAGTCGAAGGACTGGTCTGCAAAGCGGCTTAAACCGAGGTTTAAGTCTTGTTGGATAATATTTAACCCCCGACTTACCGCAATTGCAATCTTTTCCTGATCAATTTCTAGGCCATATGCACGAATATTGTGCTTTTTACTCATATGTGCCAGCAGTTCGCCATCACCACAGCCTAAATCCAGTACGCTGGAATCGGGTTTAATCCATTTTTCTGCCAGTTGATGATCGATACGCATTACACAGTCTCCTTAGGTGTGGCTTCGAGGTGTTCTGCACCACCTAAAAATGCACGTAATGATTTAACGTAAAGCGGAATCGGGAACAGGAACGAGTCGTGACCCTGTTCTGCATCAATATCGACATAGCTGACAGGTTTATGGTTGCTGATCAGTGCATCGACAATTTCTTGTGAACGCTGCGGGGTAAAACGCCAGTCGGTGGTAAAGGACACCACCAGAAACTTGCATTGGGTATTGGCCATGGCTTTTTT
Organism: Acinetobacter sp. YH01018; assembly: GCF_013420295.1. Classification (NCBI taxonomy): domain Bacteria; kingdom Pseudomonadati; phylum Pseudomonadota; class Gammaproteobacteria; order Moraxellales; family Moraxellaceae; genus Acinetobacter; species Acinetobacter sp. YH01018. Next base: position 77,853 of record NZ_VOYL01000003.1, on the reverse strand, counting down.
CAAGGACTGCTCGTACTCGCGTGATGGGTCAAAGTAGTCCAGCGCCTTGGTCATAATCAGGTAAGTGTTGGCATCAAAGTTACGACTGAACTGCTCGCCCTGATAACGCAAATAACTTTCAACCTGGAACTCGACATCAAAACCGTACATAAATTTGCCCGACTTCAAGTCACGGCCAAATTTCTGTTTCATGGCTTCTTCAGACAGATAGGTAATATGACCGACCATACGTGCCAGAATCAGGCCACGTTTAGGATAGCTATCATTTTCCAGATAACGGCCATTATGGAAGTCGGGATCAGACAGAATCGACTGACGTGCCACTTCGTTAAAGGCAATATTCTGTGCCGATAGTTTTGGAGCACTGGCAATGATCACGCATTTTTTTAAACGGTCCGGATAATCCACCGACCATTGCAAAGCCTGCATGCCGCCCAGAGAACCGCCAATAATGGCATACCAGACATCAATGCCCATGCGGTCAGAGAGCAGGGCCTGGGTTTTGACCCAGTCACGCACGGTGACCAGAGGAAAATCCGGTCCATAAGGACGGTTGTCATTTTCCGGATTGGGCGAAATCGGGCCGGTTGAACCGCTGCAACCGCCAATATTATTCAGGGCGACGACAAAGAATTTAGAGGTATCAATGGCTTTACCTGGTCCAATACATGCATCCCACCAACCCGGTTTGCGGTCATCTTCATGATGATAACCTGCCGCATGGTGATGGCCAGACAAGGCATGACAAATCAGAATGGCATTGGATTTGTCGGCATTGAGTTCGCCATAAGTTTCGACCATGAGCTCAAAACGTGGAAGAATTCGGTCACATTCGAGCTCTAACGGCTCTTCGAAAATAAACTTTTGCGGGGTAACTAAGCCCACTGAGTCAGCTGGAAAAGACACAGGAAATTTTCGCCTTAAATCTTTAGGATGAATAACAAAAGGATACCACTTGAGGGTATCCTTTCTAAAGTTTTTTATTTGATATTGCTTATACGGCAGCAGCAATGACCTGATCGGTACTTAATACACCCTGGTCAATCAAGCGGTTGGTGCAGGCAATAATCGCTTCGATAGATGAGGTCACGATGTTGTCATGCACTCCAGCACCAAAGGCTGATTTACCGGCACCTTTGACCTGAAGCTCAACCAAGGCCAAGGCTTTGGCATTTGCACCAGAACCGATACTGCGTTCTTCATAGTTCAACACATCAATTGGCAACTGTAATGCATTCAAGATGGCAGAAATCGGACCGTTACCTTCACCACGCAAGTGCTGAACTTCGCCGTTTACTTCAATATCTAACTCAATGACTTGATTGCCATTTTCATCGGACAATTTGTAGTTTTTAGCAGAGTAATGTGAATCTTTCACGGCCACATAAGTATCTTTAAACAATGCCCAGATGTCTTGTGCAGAAACTTCTTTGGCTTGCTCGTCAGTCACCTGTTGAACCACTTGCGAAAATTCAATCTGTAAACGACGCGGCAACACCACGTTGTAATTGGATTCTAACAAGTAGGCAATACCACCTTTACCCGACTGTGAATTCACGCGAATCACGGCATCGTAATCACGGCCCAAGTCTTTAGGATCGATTGGCAAGTAAGGCATATCCCAGATTTCTTCATTTTTCTGGAATTCAAAACCTTTCTTGATGGCATCCTGATGTGAACCGGAGAATGCAGTGAACACCAAGTCGCCTGCATATGGATGGCGAGGGTGGACTGGCAAGCCTGTGCATTCTTCAACAGTGGCAATAATTTCGTTAATGTTGGAGAAATCTAGGTGCGGTGCAACACCCTGGGTATACATGTTCAAGGCCACAGCTGCCACATCGACGTTACCAGTACGTTCGCCATTGCCAAATACACAACCTTCGACACGGTCTGCACCCGCCATAATCGCCAATTCAGTCGCTGCGATACCACAACCACGGTCATTGTGGCAGTGTACGGAAATAATCACACCATCACGACGCTCGATATTGCGGTGCATCCACTCGACCTGGTCGGCATAGATATTCGGGCTAGATACCTCTACGGTTGCAGGTAAGTTTAAAATGACTTTATTTTCAGGTGATGCTTCCCAGATTTCAGTCACGGCATCACAGGCTGCTTTCGCCACTTCCAATTCGGTTGCAGAGAAACATTCTGGACTGTACTGGAATACAAATTCAGTTTCAGGATATTGTGCTGCGTATTGTTTCACTTTGGTCGCAGCATTGATCGCCAACTGACGAGCACCTTCCACATCGACATTCAAAACTTTTTGACGGAAAGTCGGAGAGTTGGAGTTGTAGATATGCACGATGGCACGTTTCGCACCGACCAAGGATTCGAAAGTACGCTGAATTAAATGATCACGAGCCTGCACCAAAACTTCAATGTACACGTCATGCGGAATATGACCTTCTTCAATCAATTTACGGGTGAAGTCAAAGTCAATTTGCGATGCAGACGGGAAGCCAATTTCAATATGTTTGAAACCAATTTTCACCAACATCTGGAACATCTTGAATTTTTGATCCATATCCATCGGTTCAAAAATGGCTTGGTTACCATCACGTAAGTCGGTACTCATCCATATTGGCGCTTTGGTAATTTCGTTATTTGGCCATTGGCGGTCTGGCAAGTCTACACGCTGGTACATGCGACGATATTTTTTACTTGGATCAGCCAACATCATGAGGTAACTCCTTGAGTAGCATGGGTTGCTTTCAGTGGGTAGATCACGGCAACGTACTACGAATATAGATTGTGTCTATTCTATTAATTTGCAAGCTGGGTACCTAAAAGGATGGGTCGAAAGTTATAAAAAAACCATCAATTCCTATCACTTGGCTTTATCGCAGCTTTTGCAAAGCTATAACTTAATCTTACTGGATTTATTCTGGAAATATTTTTCTTTTTTTGCATATAAAACTGGAGCGTGGGAAATATTTTCCATAAGCAGTACTATTTATGGAAAATATACTCATCAGTGATGTCATTTAGCGTGGCTGTTCCCATTAATGCCATGGTAATCTCAAATTCTTCCTTCAGTATTTTAATCACATGTGCCACACCCAGTGCTCCCGCAGTTGCCAGTCCATAAATATAAGGACGCCCGATGAAAACCGCCGCAGCACCCAGGGCAAGGGCTTTAAACACATCTGAACCACGGCGAATCCCACCATCATAGAGCAGCGGAAAATCGGCCGGCAGCACTTTTTTAATCAACTGCAATGCAGTCAGTGGAGGAATGCAAGTATCTAATACACGACCACCATGATTGGATACAATCAGGCATTGTACGCCGTGCTGTATGGCCAGCAGCGCATCCTGCGGATTGACGATTCCTTTTAAAATAACCGGTAATGAGGTCTGATGAACCATCCAGGCAATATCCTCCCAAGTCGGTGCAATTTTCATCAAACCATTAAATACGGGATGATCCCCCTCATGTAGTTCAGGCAAGGGGATATGCGCCGCTGTATGCGGATGCTGCATGCCTTCCGGCAAATGGAAAAATACCCGGCGTTCACGGTCACGGATACCAGTATGCGGTGAATCCACGGTAATCACCAGGGCTTTAAAATTGTGCTGTTCGGCCAGTTTTACCAGCACCAGCGATTTTTCCCGGTCACCTTGCCAATAGAGTTGAAACCACTTGTATGGATTGTCCTGTTTCAGTTGGCGCATGTCAGTATTGCTAAAGGTACTGAGTACCATATTGCTGCCCAATACTTCTGCGGCCAGTGCGGTTGCTGCTTCAGCTTCAGGATGGAACTGCTGCTGGTGTCCAATCGGGGCCAGAAAAATTGGGTGCGGATATTCCTGCCCTAAAATTTTACAGCGGGTATGACCTTGAGTCAGGTCTTTGAGCATTCGGGGCAATAAGTGAATCTGTTGAAACTGATCCAGATTGGCGCGAACGCTGACCTCATCCATAGAGCCGCCTTGCAAGTATTGCCATACCATATCAGGCAGATGCTTTTGTGCTTCAATTTCATAATCGGCAATGGTTTGTAAATAAGCCGGAATCTGCGAGAGGGGAGCAAGGGGTGCAACGGTTTTCATAGGTCGCCCCATTGGCGTAATAGGTTATGGTAATGACTGGTCAAACCCAGAATTTCTTCGTTATCGCCAATCTGCTGGCGCAATTTAATAATGTTCATGTCGAGGTTAAACAGCATGCTGCGTTGCCAGTCATCTTTGACTATGCTTTGTATCCAGGTACATGCCGCTATCCGTTTGCCTTGGGTCACCGGTTCCACCCGATGTAAACTGGTGGCCGGGTAGAGTATGGCATCTCCCGCATCGAGCTTGACTTCATGACTGCCATAATTGTCTTCCACAATCAGTTCACCACCTGCATATTCATCCGGTTCAGATAAAAACACGGTGATGGAAACGTCAGTACGAATAGCTTGTCCGATGCTGCTGGAATATTGCACGGCATTATCGACATGATTGCCATAATGCCCCTGATCCTGATAGCAGTTAAATAAAGGCGGAAGAATATGCTTGGGCAATGCCGCAGATTTGAGCTGGAGGTTGTGTTGTAAGGCCTGAAGAATTTTGGCCGCAAAGGATTGATAAGCAATGCTGTTGGGATCAATCTGTAGATTATTTTTTATTTTTTGTGCCTGAAAGCCGGCACTGTGCTGACCCTGAATCCAGGCCTGACTGTTATCTAATTGTTGTCGTAGCTCGACAACCTGCTGTTTGCTTAGAATTTCAGGAATATGTAACATCATCAGCTTGATCTGCATCCCTAACATTAATTGGATTCAAAAATAAATCATGTAGTGCATTAGGTACAGTTGCTATTTCATACACGAGGAGTCAACAGTCACTAAATCTAACACACTATATTTATACTCAATCTGCTAAGACTTGGCGAATGGCTTAAAACTTATAGTTAAAGGTTAAAGCTGCAGAACGCGGTTGTCCTAATATCACACGGCCACCGCCATTATTGAGGGTACTGATGTATTCCTTGTCTGCCAGATTATAGACATTCAAGTTGACCGAGGCATTTTTATTGAAGTTATAGCCCGCCATGGCATCAAACACCACATAGCCCGGAATGTTTGGCATATTCGCCGCTGCCGTGCTATCGGTAATCACACGCTTTTGCTCATCCACATAACGTGCGCCTAAACCCAGTTTAAAGCCGGCAACATCATAGGTCGACCATAAGCTTGCTGTCCATTCAGGTGACCAGCGCACATTGTTGGTTCGGGTAATTGCGCCAGTGGTTGCATTCACGCTCAGCTGATCTTCTTGTTCGGTTTTCATGTGCGCAACGCCGGCAGACACATTCCATGCTTCGGTAATTTTACCCACAGCACTCAGTTCAACCCCTTTTACGCTCGTTTTACCTTGCTGAATGGATTCTTGAGTAATCGCATCCTGGGTAAACTGGTTTTCATTTTCAGTGTAATAGGCAGCAGCATTAAGTGCCAGCTGATCATTCAGCAGATCCCACTTGGTGCCAATTTCATAGTGATGGGTTTCTTGCGGTTTTGCAGCCGCACTGTTAATTCCTTCTGCTGAAAGACTAAAGTTGGCACTTCCCGGAGGGGTCAGGGATTTGGCATAAGAAGCATATACGCTACTTTTAGCGGTAGGTTTAAATAGGCCGCCCAGTTTCCAGCTGACCAAGGTGTCATTCGCACCAAAACTTGCAGGAACCAAGCTGCTGCTACCCGATGGCAAGGTCAAAGCATCATATTCGGTATCATAATAGTCGACCCGTACTCCGCCATTCAGCTGGAAGCGCTCACCAAATTTAAGCGTGTCGAATAAATAGGCGGCAGCTGTATCGGTTTCACCATGGGTATAGCCACCGTTATACATCAGTGCTGGCATTGCTTCATTGCGATCTGGATCATAAAGATTGGCCCAAGAGGTTGCTACCGTCGCTTGCCCCGGCATTTGTGTGGCCATGGTTTTGTTGTGTTGCTGTTCTTTTAAGAATTCCAGACCTGCAACCACATCATGCTCAATCGCACCGGTTTTTAAATTCAGGTTTAAAGTCGTTTGGTTAGCCAGAATCTTGTTTTCCTGATCGACACCCTGACGTGAACGGTTAACTTCCCAGTCTTTCGGATCAGTTGAACCATTGGTTCTTAAGCCCGCTGAACCGGTGTTGATCCCGGTTAAAACACGGTTCATGCTGGTTTTACCCAAACGGGTGATGTTGGTCAGCTTGACGTTTTCAGCCAGATCACTTTCAATTTTTGCCGTGTACATGTCTGCATCGACATCTTCATGGTCATTGGCCTGGCCATAATAATTTTCACGGTTGACTTTAGGCGCTGAAGCTAAAGCAGAATCGGCGTTGTAGAAACCCTTCATACCAATGGTCGGGATACCGCCATCCGGAATGTTACGTTGACGGATATGCTGTGAATAGAGATACAAACGGGTATCGCTATCCAGTCCAAAGGCAATCGAGGGTGCAATGGCCCAACCGTTATTTTCAATAAAATCGCGACCTTCAACGCCGCCGTCCTGTCCCATGGCATTTAAGCGAACTACAACGCTATCATTAATCACCTGATTGATATCAGCAGTCAGGCGGGCATGTTCTGCAGTATTGTAAGTGGCAAAAACTTCACGGCTATTTTCAGTTTGAGGCAGTTTGCTGGCCAGGTTGATATACCCTGATGCTGCACCACGACCAGCTTCCGCACCAGAAGGGCCTTTGACCACTTCAATCTGTTCCACGTTAAAGACATCACGGGTGACCGCACCCAAATCGCGGATACCATCAACATAGGTAGAGGTTTGAGTCGAAAAGCCGCGCATTTGAAAGGCATCACCGGCACTGGTATTGCCATTTTCACCCAGTTGCAGGGTAATTCCCGGGGTGTTTCTTAAGGCTTCTACCAAAGATGTTGCACCTTGTTCTTTTAATAGTTCTTTTTTAATCACTGAAATGGTTTGCGGGGTATCGACCAGTGGCTGGGTATATTTTGGGGAGCTGACGCTATCGGCTTTATATTTATTTTCTGCTTTAGATTCCAAGGTAATGGTTGGGAGCTGGGTTACGCCATTACTCGCCGCTGCATGAGTCATGAGCGGGAACGAGGCCGCTAATGCAACTAGTTGAGCATTTCTGTGGTGTTTACGGCTTTTGATGTGTGCCATGGTCAGTCATCCCTAGTTTCGTATATGACGGAATTCCAATACTGTTTTGCAACTTTTGTGGTCAGTAATCTGGAACTAAAAGTGAACGTATTGTTATGGAGTGTAACAATGGTGCAAATATTAATGATAATTATTATTATTTGCAATAAATTTATATAAGATTATCCGTTTTTATTTGAAATACTGTTTAAAAAAGTGCAATCGATATACTGAATCCATTGCACTATTGAAAAAGAATAATGATTGGGCTGTGATTTTTATGCTCACTGACAATGAAATGCTTAACTCTGCTGCTCAGTTTCAGGAAAATTAAAATTATCCTCGCATTCATGCAGCACTTGAATCATGGGCTTTTCATGATTTTAAACTTAGAGTTCCGCCCATTTACGCATTAAATTATGATAAAGATGGGTCAGCTTGATCACTTCTTCGTGCTTGTCACCCAACTGCATACGCAAGTTCTGAATGGACTGATCCAGATTAAACAGCATGTGGCGTTCAGCATCATCACGGATCATGCTTTGTACCCAAAAGAACGAAGCGAGACGGCAGCCGGAGGTTACCGGCGTGACTTCATGCACACTGGTGGAAGGGTAGAGAATCATATCGCCCGCGGGCAGTTTAACTTCATGATAGCCATAGGTGTCTTCTACCACCAGGTCGCCACCCTCATATTCTTCCGGTTCACTCAAAAAAACCGTGCAGGACAAATCCGTTCGTAAGCGCTCATTGCTGCCACGGATACGACGGATGGAATTGTCGACATGAAAACCAAAGGCTTCATTGTTTTCATAACGGTTAAACAGGGGAGGAATAATGTCGAGGGGAATAGCCGCAGATAAAAACAAGGGATGCTGACCCAATGATTCTAAAATGATGGTACTTAAGTGATGCGTCAGCGGATGATCTTCAGGCAATTGCTGGTTTTGCTTGACCGTTGCTGAAAGTGTGCCGGCAGTGACTTTACCATTGACCCATTCAATTTTTGCCATCTCATCACGGAAATATTGAACTTGTTCTTTACTCAGGACATGCGGAATATGATGGATCACGGCAATACACCTTTGGATGAATAAATTTTTGTAGCTATAAAAATAGCCTCATGATGAGGCTATTTTCAATAAAATCCCATAAATAAATTATGGGATTTTAAAAGTCAATTTTAGTATTTAAAGTTGAGCGACAATACTGCGCTACGCCCTTCAGCTTCAGTGGCATAGTGAGACGCATACGCTTTAGTGAAATAGCGTTCGTCAGACAGGTTATTGACATTCAATTGCAGGCCAACATTTTCATTGACGTTATAACGTGCCATGGCATCGTAACGCACATAACCTGGAACGTATTTGGTATTGGCTAGGTCGCCATAGACTTTGTCCATTGCAGTTGCACCAGCACCAAGTTGAAGTTGAGGAAGAACCTGATAGGTGGTCCAAAGTGTAGCGCTGTTTTTAGGAACATTCGGCATTTGGTTGCCGTTAAATACCGTTTGGTCAGTACAGGTTGTACCGCGACAGCTTACGCCATTCTTGGACGCTTCACTATCTAGGTAAGTATATCCTGCGCTGATATCCCATTTATCTGTAATTTTACCGTTCAAGCCAAGCTCGATACCGTCAACTTTGCTTTCGCCAATATTACTATAAGTAGTCGGGCTCAACTGGATACGCGCATTCTGCTTTTCAGTACGGAAAATAGCGGCAGTTAAATTCAAGCGATCTTGTAAAAGATCCCATTTGGTGCCAATTTCAAAAGTCTGGCTTTCTTCAGGGTCCAAGTTGCTATACGCTGCACCTATACCTTCAGAACCGTCACCAGCATCTACACCCACAGGGTTGGCAGATGTTGCATAGCTGGCATAGATTGAACCATTTTCAACCGGTTTAAAAGTAAGGCCTGCCTGATAAGTGAAGAAATCAGTATCACTTTCAGTTTTAACTTGCTCGCCAACTTGTCTTGTTGGAGGGGTGGTGGCTGAACCTAGAACAGCACTGTTACGTGCACCATAGGTCATGGTTTGTTCTGTATCAAACTTGTCCCAACGTAAGCCTAAATCTAAAATCCATTGTGGATTGAATTCAATGCTGTCCAGGAAATAAACAGAAGTGGACTTGGTTTGGGTGTTGTATTGGTCTGCACCTTCAGTACTGATACTTCCTGTCCATGGTCCCCGATTAGGATTCTGAACAGAAGTACACCAGCCCGAAGCAATATCGGCAGGGCTACAGTCATTGGTTGGAGTATCGTCCGGATTTAGAGTACCAGTCGCATTTTTGCCATTAATAATATATTGGGTACGATCTGTTTCTTGATCCGAATACTCGGCACCTAAGTTAAAGCTATGCTTAAGAGCGCCGGTATTAAATTTTCCGGTTAACGCTAACTGGTCGGTAAATGTATCGGTATCGGCAATACGTGAGTTTACACGTGCCCATACATTCCCATTCTTATAAATGTTTCCTTGAGAATCATCTGGGTTTGTCCACAGATAATCATTTTTAGAGCTGTTATAAACCGCGGTATTTGTAATGGTCAGATTGTCAGTCAGGTCATGTTCTAACTTGATTGTACCCACCTGATTTTCCTGTTTCTGGAAATCACGGTCTTCCCAGCCGTAATAAATGCCTTGCTTGACATCAATTGGCTTTCCTGAATATTGCGAATATCCAGTAGGATTGTTGTAGGGTACGCCTGAATCAGGAGTATCGTCTGTTTTTAGGTAGTAATAGCTTAAGGTCGCACGGGTAGGCGTATCCAAGCCAAAAGTAATACTTGGAGCAATACCGGCACGTTTGTATTCAGTGCCATCGGCCTGACCGGCTTTTTCATTATGGTGGCCCATTACTGCTACACGGGCAGCAATACCGTTACCAAAATCTTTGTTGCCATCTAAAGTAATACGCTGGTAATTGTCTGTACCTGCGCCAACAGAACCTTCTAATGAGTCGCCTTTTTTCGCAACTTTAGAAATCATGTTAACGCTACCGCCAGTCGTACCTGCACCGCCCATTGCAGAGGCTGAACCTTTGGTTACTTCAACCTGTTCGACAGCAAACATTTCACGGTTTTGTGAAGTGGCATTACGCACGCCATCGACGTACATCGAACTTTCTGAGTTATAACCGCGAATAAATGGACGGTCGCCATTCGGGTTGCCGCCTTCACCAGCCCCTAAAGTAATCCCGGGCACTGTACGCAAAGCATCGCTCAAAGTGGTCACTTGAGTATCTTCAATCAGCTGCTTGGAAATGACAGAAACTGATTTAGGTGTATCCAGCAAAGGAGCAACAAACTTGGAGTTGGCAGATTGATCTACTTTTAGACCTTGAGTTGTTTCTGCTTCCGCCTGAGCATGAATAGTTTCAAGTTGAGCAACTTGATCTTGTGCAAATGCATTTGCTGCCATCACTGAAAGTGAGGAAACAATCGCAGAAGATACGATTTTTTTGCGTGTTTTAATGAAGGCCATTTCGAACTCAAAAGGGTACTGTGAAAACGTATGAGAATAATAATGATTCTTATTTTTTATCACTATGAGTTATAATTGTAATTGGTAATCATTTTTAAGTTATCAATTTGTTTTTTGAATCAAATAATGTGGCTATTTAAAGTTAATTTATTGATTTATATATGTATCTTATATTTTAATGGTTTTTCTATTTTTAATTGGGAATATTGATGTTAATTTTTTTAACAGTGATATAGCCAATTACCAACAAAAATTTCATTTTGTATTCAATGTTTATGCTGAGTCCAAGCGTGTAATTCTACTTTTAAAGGCTATTCCTGATTTTAAGTAAATAATCTTTTTCGTAAAAAATAAAAACAGGGAATGCGATCATGAAATTTCTACTCAAAAGAGCTTTTTGCAGGAGGAACAGGGGATTTAGACAAAAATTATGAACTGTGGCTAAAACAGGGCTGAATGAGAACCACAAAAGATAGCCAGAAAAAATACTGAAATAAAAAGTATCAAACAGCGAAAAATAGGCGAAAGCGGTAAAAAAATATAGAAAATGGCGATGTTTATGCACTACAGATGTTCAAAGTTGTAATTAAGCCAGACTTTTATGATCAGAATACTTAAAATTTAATGGTTAAAACATCCGGTTTTGTATATCTTTCAATGTTGTCATATAATGTGGCACTTTCAAAATTGCAATTACTATTTCTATATCGAGGAAGCCATGCAAGTAACTTCTGAAGCGGTTTCGGGCGTTGCCCGTCGTTTAAATGTATCTGTACCGACGAGCCGTGTGAACGAGCAATTTGAAGCTCGTTTAAAACGCACTGCTAAAACTGTGAAGATCAACGGCTTCCGTCCAGGTAAAGTGCCTTTAAATGTAGTACGTCGTGAATATGGCGCAGGTATTTATCAAGAAGTTGTGAACGATGTAATTCGTGACACAGTATTCGAAGCGATTCAACAAGAGAAAATCAATGCTGTTGGCATGCCAAACATTGAAAAAGTTGAAAACAAGGAAGACGCTCTTGTTTATGAAGCAACTGTAGAAGTTTATCCAGAAGTTGAAGTTAAATTTGACGGTCTAGAAGTTGAACGTAAAGCGACTGAAGTGAACGACAAAGACGTCGATCAAATGATCGAAAACCTTCAAAAGCAACGTGCAAGCTGGACTGAAACCAAAGGCATGGCTAAAAAAGACATGCAAGTTACTTTCGACTTTGAAGGTTCAGTTGATGGCGAAAAATTTGAAGGCGGTTCTGCAACTGACTTTAAACTGGTGTTAGGTTCTGGTCGTATGATCCCTGGCTTCGAAGACGGTATCGTTGGTATGAAGAAAGGCGAAGAGAAAGTGATTGATGTTACTTTCCCTGAAGATTACCAGGCTGAAAACCTTGCGGGTAAAGCTGCTCAATTCAAAATCACTGTGAAGCTAGTTGAAAAACAAAAACTTCCAGAAGTTGATGCTGAATTCTTGAAAATCTTCGGTCTAACTGAAGAAGAAGGCGTTGAAAAATTAAAAGCTGACGTTCGTAAAAACATGGAACGTGAAGTGAAAAACGGTCTTCGTAACCAAGTGAAAGGCGCGACTTTCGATGCACTTGTAGCTGCAAACGAAGTTGAAGTTCCTGCTTCTATGTTGTCTCAAGAAATTGATCGTCAACGTCAACAAATGATTCAACAGTTCACCCAACAGTTTGGTGCTCAAGGTGCGAAAGCATTTGACAGCAGCATGCTTCCAGATGACCTGTTCAAAGAACAAGCTGAAAAATCTGTAAAACTTGGCGTGTTGGTGAGCAAGGTTTTAGCGGACGCTAAAATTGAAGTTGATGCTGCTCGCGTTGAAGCTTACATCGAAGACATGGCTTCTTCTTACGAAGACCCAACTGAAGTGATTGAATACTTCAAAAATGACAAACAGCAACGTGCTCAAATCGAAGCTGTTGTATTAGAAGATCAAGTAGTTGATCACATCTTGGCATCTGCTAAAGTGACTGACAAAAAAGTAAGCTATGAAGACTTATTGAAAGAGCAACAAGCTCGTCAACAAGGCTAAGCTTAGCTGACCGAAAAAAGGCGCATCATGCGCCTTTTTTTATGTACAGGCTTATCGTGACCTGTCCTGAATTCACAATGCTTATATAAAAAATATCTGTTATTTAATTGGGAATATTTTGCATTTTCGGCAATTATCCCTCATATTGTGACTATGAGTTGAGTAACAAAAAATTTAGGAATAAATAACGTATGTATGTTCCAACAATTGATAACGCTTTAGTGCCAGTGGTGGTTGAACAGTCTTCTCGTGGTGAGCGTTCTTTCGATATTTTTTCACGTCTTTTGCGTGAACGCGTCATCTTCTTAACCGGTGAAGTTGAAGACAACATGGCAAATTTAATTGTTGCGCAAATGTTGTTTTTAGAAGCAGAGAACCCAGATAAAGATATACACCTCTATATTAATTCACCAGGAGGTTCAGTGACTGCAGGTATGGCCATTTACGATACCATGCAATTCATTAAACCGGATGTCGTGACGTATTGTATGGGACAGGCAGCCTCTATGGGTGCATTCCTGCTTAATGCAGGTGCTAAGGGGAAACGTTATTGCCTGGAAAATGCCCGTGTGATGATTCACCAGCCACTTGGTGGTTTCCGTGGTCAGGCATCGGATATTGAAATTCACGCGCGTGAAATTCTATTTATTAAAGAACGTTTAAACCGTTTAATGGCAGAGCATAGTGGTCAAGACTATGAAACTGTTGCCAGAGATACTGACCGTGATAACTTTATGACAGCACAGGCTGCTAAAGAATACGGTCTCGTGGATGAAGTACTTACTAAACGTCCATAATTTTCAGATTTTTATATTGGAGTGAATATGTCCGATCATCCTCAAGGACAAAAGCATTGTTCATTTTGCGGTAAAACGCAGTCTGAAGTCGGGAAACTGATTGCAGGTGAGGACGCTTACATCTGTAATGAGTGTGTGGACGTATGCCTAGATTTAGTCCAAACCAGCCAGCAAGTTGAATCGGGCGATTGGGCGAGCAAACCATTGCCTAAGCCACACGAAATTCGTGCCGCACTTGATCAATATGTCATTGGTCAGGATGTTGCCAAGAAAACGCTTTCAGTTGCAGTGTATAACCATTACAAGCGTCTAAAAGTGACCCATAGCGGCCATAAGCATGATGATGCGGTTGAACTGGCAAAAAGTAATATTTTACTGGTTGGACCAACAGGTTCAGGTAAAACTTTGCTGGCACAAACTTTAGCGCGTTTGCTTGATGTTCCATTTGCCATGGCCGATGCAACCACGCTTACTGAAGCGGGTTATGTCGGTGAAGATGTGGAAAACATCGTACAGAAGCTGTTGCAAAAAGCCGACTATGATGTAGAAAAAGCGCAAAAGGGTATTATCTATATCGACGAGATCGACAAGATTACCCGTAAATCTGAAAACCCGTCGATTACCCGTGATGTATCTGGTGAAGGTGTTCAGCAGGCGCTGTTAAAAATGATCGAAGGTACGGTTGCCTCAATCCCGCCACAAGGTGGTCGTAAGCATCCGCAGCAAGAGTTCATTCAGATTGATACCTCAAATATCCTGTTTATCTGTGGCGGTGCCTTCTCTGGTCTAGAGAAAATCGTACAACAGCGTCAGGAAAAAGGCGGGATCGGTTTCACTGCTGAAGTGAAGAACAAAAATGAAACCCGAAAGTTGTCTGATTTGTTCCGTCAGGTTGAAGCAACAGACTTGGTGAAATTTGGCTTGATTCCAGAATTTATTGGCCGTTTGCCGGTCATCGCAACTCTGGATGAGCTGGATGAAGAAGCCTTGATGCAGATTCTGACTGAGCCAAAAAATGCCTTAACCCGTCAATATCAATATTTGTTTGATATGGAAAACGTGGATCTGGTATTTGAGGATTCAGCATTACGTGCCGTGGCAAAGAAAGCCTTGGAACGTAATACCGGTGCACGTGGTCTGCGTTCAATCCTAGAAAATGCATTACTTGAAACCATGTATGATTTACCAAGCCGTACCGATGTCGGGACTGTGATTGTGAATGATGCAGTGATTGCAGGTGAAGCAAAACCAGTGTTAAAAGCAGAACGTCAGCCTAAATCAGAGACTGAAAATGAGGCTAAAGTAGATTTAAAAGTGATAAATTCTAAATCTGCTTAATTCGCTATTCGTCAGAAACGCGCGGAAAACTTGTGTTTTCGCGCGTTTTTTATTTCCAAAAATAAAACCTAATGTTAATCTCAAGAACTCGGCGTGGACGCCGAAATAAAATCAATATATAGCAAACAATGAAGTGCTTAATTCAGTTTAGTACAAAAATAAAAAAATACGCGGTGAGGGAAAATCATGCGTGGAGTCTGTATTGCAGTCTGTGCAAGCTTTATTTTGTTGGGATGCCATGGCAAATCTGCTATGGAACACACTCAAGCGACATCGACCTTAAAACCTGTCAATACTGAACATGAACCGGGATTGTTGGAACAGTACCGTTTTGGCATGTTTAGCATTGGTGCTTGGGTTAATCAAAAGATAGGACAGCGCTTTCAGCCAGTTCAGGCACAGAATGATCAGGCTGCGATTGTTTATTTATACCGTCCTGATAGTAAGTGGAACCGTCAGGAAATTGTGGCATCCAGCTTGTTTATCAATAGTGAACGTATTCCAAGTTTATTAAACAATCATTATTATTGGGTAGAACTGCCTGCCGGAACCTATCGCATATCCACTAGCCGCCCTGTTGGGGTGCAGCATTTCCAAAAGCCCAAATATCTGGATTTTACCGTGCAGGCAGGACAGTCTTATTTTATTAAGTATGATGAAGAAAACTTAACTACCCGTCGTGAAGTTTCGGGGCCTTTAATCTTGATGCCGGAAAAAACGGGCTTAAATGAAATCGCCTATACTCAGCTGAAGTCAGAAAGTTATAACTTTGTTGCGTTAGATCAAAATAGTGGGAAGTTGCGTAAGAAAGCGCAAAAGCTGAAACCTGCAAAATATAATCCGGCAGAAGATGTACAGCTGACTCAGCCGTTTAAGATTTGGAATCCACTGACGTGGTAATCATCTTAATATAAAAAAAGCACCCTAATGGGTGCTTTTTTTAGCTTTGGCAAATTAGTTTGCAGCAGCGTCAACGACTGGAATTTTCCCAATTTTTGCTTGCCAGATTTTAGGTGCAGTTGCGTGAATAGACGTACCATTGACATCAACAGCAACCGATACCGGCATATCTTCAACTTTGAATTTGTAGATTGCTTCCATACCCAAGTCAGCAAAAGCGACAACTTCAGCTTCACGAACAGCTTTAGATACCAGGTAAGCAGCTCCACCTACGGCCATCAGGTAAGTCGCTTTGTTGTCTTTAATAGCTTCAACAGCAGCCGGACCACGATCAGCTTTACCAATCATGCCGTACAAGCCAGTAGCTTCAAGCACTTGACGAGTGAATTTGTCCATACGTGTAGCTGTTGTCGGACCAGCAGGACCAACCACTTCATCGCCTACAGGATCGACAGGGCCAACGTAATAAATGAACTTGCCTTTAAGGTCTACAGGAAGTTCTTCACCATTATTCAACATATCAACCATACGTTTGTGCGCAGCGTCACGACCGGTATAGATTGTACCGTTAAGCAATAAAGTATCGCCTGGTTTCCAAGAGTTCATTTCTTCTTGTGTGATGTTGTCTAGGTCAACACGTTTAGAAGATGAAGAATCCCAGGTTACAGCCGGGTAGTCTTCAAGTTTAGGTGCTTGAATGTGAGCAACACCTGAACCATCTAATTGGAAATGTGCGTGACGAGTTGCAGCACAGTTCGGAATCATACCGACTGGTTTGCCTGCAGCGTGACATGGGTAATCTTTAATTTTAATATCAAGAACAGTAGTTAAACCGCCAAGACCTTGCGCGCCAATACCTAAAGCATTTACTTTTTCGAAGATCTCAATACGGAGTTCTTCCATTTTGCTTTGTGGACCACGACGAAGTAATTCGTCCATGTTGATCTCTTCCATCAATGCTTCTTTGGCAAGCATCATGGCTTTTTCCGCAGTACCACCAATACCGATACCGAGCATACCTGGAGGACACCAGCCTGCACCCATGGTTGGAACAGTTTTCAGTACCCAGTCCACGATTGAGTCAGATGGGTTCAACATGGCAAGTTTAGATTTGTTTTCTGAACCACCGCCCTTGGCAGCAACAGTAATATCGACTTTGTTGCCTGGTACGAGTTTGTAATGGATGACCGCAGGCGTGTTGTCTTTGGTATTTTTACGGCCAAATGCAGGATCAGCTAAAACTGATGCGCGAAGTACGTTAGAGCTTTCCAGGTAACCTTGACGTACACCTTCATTGATTGCATCGTCCAGGCTCATGGTTAAATCAAATTTAACGTCTAAACCCACTTCAAGAAATACGTTCACAATCCCGGTATCTTGACAGATAGGACGGTGGCCTTCTGCACACATACGAGAGTTAATTAAGATTTGTGCAATAGCATCTTTTGCGGCTTTGTTCTCTTCACGATCATAGGCACGGCTCATCGCTTGGATGAAGTCTTGTGGATGATAGTAAGAAATAAACTGAAGCGCATCTTTTACCGATGTGATCAAGTCATCTTGCTTGATAATAGTTGTCATATCAAATATCTCTTGAGCGGGCTGTTAGCTAGCGGGCTAAATTATAAGATAAAAAGCAGGTTTTGTGGGCATTTTGCGTGCTTTTTGGCCGAAAGTTTAATGGTGAATTTCAGCACAAATGAATGGTCGTTTTTTGAGTGATTTTTGTCATAGAGATGACAAGAGTAATCCTTGTTTCGGGTAAAAATGACATTTAAAATATTGATTGACATGGTTTTAATTTATTTCTTATCTGGAATTGTTGAAAAGTAAAATTTAATTTTTCTGTTTTCTTATTCGAGTTAAAGGTGGTCAAGTTGTCATAAATTTGTCCTAAAATTTTTACATCATAAGTGCATCAAATCTCATCTGATAAATACAGACTTCCTTCAATTGCTCCCGTCATGAATTTTTCTTTATATCGTGCAGTGATAGGGTTGCGGTCAGCAAGAAGATTAGGCACAGGCTTTATCTTCTTTTTTTGCTTTAAATTTTCTCAAAAATAAAAACATTCTAAATCTTCAAATCTTCAAATCTAGATCTAAATCTGCCTATACTCTTGAGAATAACGTTTAGAAAAACTGCTTATGAAAGATCAGTCTGAGTTTGCCAAAAATATTATTAAAATTTATAAGAAACATGCACGTGCATGGACAGAATTACGCGGCCATTTTCTGTATGAAAAAGTGTGGCTCAATGATTTCCTTTCACTGATTCCTAAACATGCTCAAATACTGGATTTGGGCTGTGGCTCGGGAAAACCAGTTGCGGCATATCTGATTGAACAAGGTCATGCTGTAGTAGGGGTGGATAGTTCCGAGGGCATGATTGAAATGGCAAAGCACAACTTTCCTGAACAGCGCTGGATTGAGGCAGACATGCGTCAGCTGGATTTAGGGCAAAAGTTTCACGGTATTTTAGCGTGGGACAGTTTTTTTCATTTGACTCAAGATGATCAGCGCAAGATGTTTGCTCAGTTTTCTAAGTTGGCTGAAACAGGGGCAGCTTTGATGTTCACCAGTGGGCCAAGTCATGGAGAGGCTCTTGGAGATCTATTTGGTGATGTACTGTATCATGCCAGTTTGTCGCAAGATGAATATCGCCAATTATTGAAAGATCACGGTTTTGAAGTGGTAAAGATGGTCGAGGAAGATCAGGACTGTACCGGGCATACGGTGTGGTTGGCGCAAAAATTTTGATTAAGTCATGCTTAACAAAATGTCGGTGAATAGATAAGTTGAATTTTAAAATATCAAAAAAAAACCACCCAATTTTGCAATCAGATGGTTTGGAAAACTTAAATTTACGAATTATTGAGCCGCTTGTTGCTCTGCCTGAATGGCAGTCAATGCAATCGTGAACACGATGTCATCGACCAATGCACCACGTGATAAGTCATTCACAGGTTTGTTCAGGCCTTGTAACATTGGACCAACACTCACCACATTGGCAGAACGTTGCACTGCTTTATAGGTAGTGTTACCTGTGTTCAAGTCAGGGAAAATAAATACATTCGCGCGACCTGCGACTGGCGAGCCTGGTGCTTTAGACTGACCTACGCTTTCAACCGAAGCTGCGTCATATTGCAATGGACCATCAATCAGTAAGTCTGGACGGCGTTGCTTGGCAATTTCAGTCGCTTGGGCTACTTTTTCTACATCTGCCCCTGCACCTGAAGTACCGGTTGAATAAGAAATCATCGCGATGCGCGGATCAATGCCAAACGCTTTAGCAGAGTCTGCAGATTGAATGGCAATTTCAGCCAGTTGTTCTGCATCTGGATCAGGATTAATCGCACAGTCACCATAAACATAAACTTCATCCGGCAACAGCATAAAGAATACTGAAGATACCAGTGAGTAATCCGGTGCAGTCTTGATTAACTGGAATGCAGGACGAACCGTATTGGCTGTCGTGTGGACTGCGCCAGATACCAAGCCATCAACCTGATCAAGAGCCAGCATCATGGTGCCTAAAACTACCGTGTCTTGTAGCTGTTCACGCGCTTGTAACTCGTTGAGTTTGCCTTTACGTAAATCAACCATTTTTCCGACATAATTCTCGCGAATCAGGTCTGGGTCAAGAATTTCTAAATCATGCGGTAATTCAATTCCACGTGCTTTTGCTACTTCAACCACAGCTTCAGGTTTTGCCAGCAGAATACAGTGGGCAATTCCACGAGATTGACAAATTGCTGCGGCCTGAATGGTACGTGGTTCATCCCCTTCAGGAAGAACAATGCGCTTTTTCGCTGCAATTGATTTTTGCACCAGTTCATGACGGAATGCAGAAGGAGATAAACGTGGTTTATGTGTATCGCTGATTAACTGTGTTAACCAGTCTGCATTGATGTGGCTGGCCACGAAACGGGTCACCTGCTCAGCACGCTCGGTATCATCTACCGGAATTTCATTGCTTAAATTCAGCAATTGTTGTGCTGTGTCAAAAGTGCTCAATTTGGTGTGTAAAATTGGCAAGCCATTTTTGATTGCTGTTTGACAGAATTCTAAAGCTTGAGTGCTTGGTGCCTGATGTTCAGTTAAAACCAAACCTGCCAGTGGAATGCCATTACTGCTTGCCAAGCTACTTGCAAGCAAGACATCAACACGATCAGAACCGCTGATGATGAGTTCACCTGCCACGAATTTATGCATTTCGTGTTCAATATTTGATGCAATTAAGCTGCTGTGTAATACACGGCGTTGTGCTGCTTCACCTTGGTTAATCCATTCTGCAGAAATATGCACAGCCAAGTCAGACATGCGTGGCACACTTAAAGTGTTGCTAAATGGAACTAAGCCAATGACTGGCATACAGTCTTTACCAATCATTGGGTGCGTGCTTTGAATTGCACTCACAAATCGGTTGGTATCGCTAATTAAACGCAGGTTTGGATCAAGCGTCACAGGAATCTGTGCAGAATCTTCCGGCAAGCCTTTGGTACGCATGAACAATACGCCTGCAGTACGCTCGCAAGTCGCACCACCAAAGAAGCGTAATTGATTGTCAACTTTTGCCGCGGTTTTTGCCGCATTGTTAATGTCGGCATTGCTGACAATAATCACTTTGGCATCAAGCGCTTTCGCCAGAGTGGCATTGAGTTCTGTCGCAAAAGGATCACGTCCGTTTGGTAGCACGCCTTCTACAATAATGACATCGTGATGTTTGGAAATTTCACGGTGTAAACGTACTGCATCTTCAAGCAGCTCGTCATTTTCATCATTTTTTAAACGTTCAGTCAGGGCCGCATAGGAAATCGGTTCAACGGTTTCATGCTTGAACAGGTGACGATACAGTGCAGTGGTGCGATCTGCTTCAGGCTGTAATTCTTGAGAGAAAGGCTTTAGAAAACCTGCTTTTACACCTTGGCATTCCAATGCATAAATTAAACCAAGACATGCAGACGTTAAGCCAACACCAATTTCTGTAGGAACCAAAAGTATTGTTTTCATAATTTTTTCTAAATCATAAAGGGATTTATTGAAAGCATAAGTAGGCTACGATTGCTTAAGCAATCGTAGTCTCACATTCAGGCTTTTTTGCAGCTGACTGATTTACCTCGCCTTCTACAACGTGTGCTGTTTCTTTGGCAATACGGCCTTCTTCATCGGTTGGAATGACCCAGATTTGAGGACCTGTGCCAGCATCAATACGACCTTCTGTACCGCGTTTTAAATTATTGTTTTGTTCTTTGCTTAAGTTGAAACCGAAGTGAGGTAAGTAAGCCATGGTCTTTTCACGGATATAAGCCGAGTTTTCGCCAATACCGCCGGTAAAGAACAGACCATCAAGACGTGGCAGGCCACAGCTTAAAGCAGCCAGAGATTTAGCCAAACGGTAGCAGAATACTTCAATGGCCAGCGTTGCATCTTCATTGCCTTGTTCTGATGCTTCAATCAAGGTACGCATGTCATTTGAAAGATTATCTGATAGACCGAGCAAACCACTTTCTTTGTTCAGCATTCTGTCAATTTTATACACATCCCAGCCCAGGTTGGCAGCCAGGAAGCTGTGCAAACTTGGATCGACATCACCGCTACGGGTACCCATCACAATGCCTTCAAGCGGGGTCAGGCCCATTGACGTATCTACACTTTGACCATTCCAGATGGCACAGGTCGAGCTACCATTGCCTAAATGTGCAGTTAACCAGCCACCTTGTTTTAAGCTGCCTGCTAATTCTGAACCGCGTTCAGACACGTAAGCATGGCTGGTACCGTGGAAGCCATAACGACGCACGTTGTGCTCTGTATATAAGAATTTTGGTACAGCATAACGGTAAGCATGCGCTGGCATGGTTTGGTGGAATGCTGTATCGAATACTGCCACTTGTGGAAGGTCCGGGAACAAACGCATGGTCGCGTCAATTCCTACAAGGTGAGCAGGGTTGTGAAGCGGGGCAAGTGGCGTCGCTTCACGAATACGATCAATGATTTCTGGTGTTAATAACTCAGCTTTGGTCAATGTGCCACCATGTACAACACGGTGCCCAATCGCTTGAGGATTATAATGAGAAAGACGTTCTAAAATGGTTTCCAAAGCCTTTTCATGATCGGCATGTGGAATAGACAGTTCGAGTGGCGCGCCACCAACAGTGACACCCTTAATGCGTGCTTCAGCAGAACCTAAATTTTCTGCTAAACCAAAAATACGATCTTCACGACGTTCTGAAACGAGTGCATATTTAATAGAAGATGAGCCGCAGTTAATAACTAATACTGATGTAGACACGTTTTAATACCCGAATTTTAATTGAAATAAGTCGTCCCTAAAGTGATCTTTATGCAGTACATTTCAATGCAATTCAGATCAGTCTGCATGTTGTATCATGTGTTGATTTTCTGTCCTAGATAGACTTTAGGAGATTAGACTTAAGCACTATCGACCAGTGAAATAATAATAAATAGAATTTATTGGTTGATGGTTTTCATTTATTAATGAAATAGTACTCAAGCATAAACGCTCCTTCCTGTACGCCTTTAACCCTAGCATGAGAAATGAATTTTGAGCAGGAGCTAAGTGTTGTTTTTATGCTTAGTTTTGATACTTGATTTCTGACCAGCGTACAATGACATAGGCAATCAATGCCACCATAAAAAACACCAGCATCATCCAGGCCAGACCTTGCAAGGTTTCAATAATTGTCCGGTAAATTTCCAGTACCCAGCGCTCTTGGGTCAGTTCAATCACAATTTTTTTGTCATTCTCAGTATAAGTCAGCGGCGTGATGTATTTTTCCATATCGTAAATACGAATGCCTGAAGATGTTCCGACCACCATGCCGGCAAATTTGGTGTATTTTGCCCAGGCTTCATGAATCGGGTCGTGGATAATGCGCGCCAGAATGGCATTAATCGAATTGGAAAAAATTTTCATCACTGTAAAAGAAACCAGTAATGCCAGTAAAAAGGTACAAATGATCAAATAATAAAACATGCGATTTTCCCTTTTATCTTTCTCATTGTTTTTATCATGTTACGAAATTTAAGACAGGGATAGTGTAGTGACTGTGTTCAGCTTCATAGTTGAAGCTGAACACTTAAGGATGCTTTAAATAGAGGAATTATTGGCGAATTTGACCGTCACCAAACACTATCCATTTTTGCGAAGTCAGGCCTTCCAGACCGACGGGACCACGCGCATGAATCTTGTCGGTAGAAATCCCGATTTCAGCACCCAGACCATATTCAAAACCGTCGGCAAAACGGGTAGAGGCATTGATCATTACTGAACTTGAGTCGACACGTGCCAGGAACTGACGCGCAAGACTAAAGTTTTCGGTAATGATCGCATCGGTATGGTGTGAGCCATATTTGTTAATATGATCAATCGCTTCATCAATCCCGCTCACCACTTTAACCGCCAGAATTGGACCTAAATATTCAGTGTACCAATCTTCTTCGCTGGCTGGCTTTACGCTTGAACCGAGAATGCGCTGGGTTTCACGGCAGCCACGCAGCTCGACCTGTTTTTCTGCATACAGTTCAGCAATGCTTGGCAAGAAATCTTCAGCAATTTTTTCATCGACCAGCAAGGTTTCCATGGCATTACATACGCCATAACGATGGGTCTTGGCATTCAGTGCAATTGGCAGGGCTTTTTGCAAATCGGCCTGTGCTTCAACAAAGACATGGCAATTACCATCCAGATGCTTAATCACCGGAATACGTGCTTCATTGCTGATCCGTTCAATCAGCCCTTTGCCTCCACGTGGAACAATCACATCCACATATTCAGACATGGTAATCAGATGGCCGACTGCGGCACGATCAGCCGTATTAATGACCTGTACAGAAGTTTCAGGCAAGCCTGAAGCCTTTAAGCCATGTTGAATGGCTTCGGCAATGGCTTTATTGGATTCCAGCGCTTCCGAACCACCACGCAAAATAATGGCATTGCCTGATTTCAAGGCAAGTGAAGCAGCTTCCAGCGTTACGTTTGGTCGCGATTCATAAATCATGCCGACCACACCTAAAGGCACCCGCATTTTCCCGAGCTGGATGCCTGAAGGACGGTAAGCCAGGTCAGTGATTTCGCCAATCGGGTCAACGAGACTCATTACATCTTTTAAGCCATGGAGCATGCCTTTAAAGCGGCTGGGGGTAAGTTCTAAGCGATCAAGTAATGCACTGTCCAAATGATTATTACGACCATTGGTCATATCGATTTGGTTGGCAGCCAGAATTGCAGCTTCACTGTCTTGTAATGCAGTGTAAATTGCAGATAAGGCATTGTTTTTGGTTTGGGTAGAAGCGCTTGCTAACACGCGAGAAGCTTGGCGTGCCTGTTGTCCTACCGTTTGCATATATTGTTCAATCGAATCTTGCATAGCGGTTTGATCACTTAGAAATTACATCTTCGATAGTAACAGCCTGGAACCAGACAATGAAGCATCTGCTCAGAAAAAAGTCCCTGAAACTTTCGGTCTGTTAATATTTTGAAATCCTTTTGTAGGTAAATTTAGATAAGTGGTCATGGAATCAGTTGCTTGAGCTAACCTCCTCTGTATATTATGAAATGATAAGGACAGTGAAGTCTGATAATTACAGCGAAGAATGGATGCAGCATGACGCAGAAATTCTATATTTATTTTCTTGCAAAATAACAATAAGGCAAGAATGGAGGAAGGGATATGAATTCCATGATCCAAATGGACTCGGAAGTAGAAGAATCAAACTCAAATTCTGGTTTTTTTGATCTTTACCATAGGAACAGTTTTAAAGAACCAGCACGTACCACCTGGATTAATGGCTGGAAAATTGAATATATGGCTATTGCTCAGCCAGAAACCATCCATAACACTCCAATCGTTATTATTGGGGGGGCTTTTCAAAATTTTAATTCTTATAAATATTGTGTGGAGCAATTGCTCAGTGCAGGCCCGATCATTTTAATTGATCTGCCTTCCATGGGTGCCAATCAGCAAATTACCAATCGCGATACCGGCATTTCTGCAGGCACACTGGAATTACCTGATTTGGCTCGAATGTTGGGTGAGTGGGTCGATATTGAAAACTTATCTAAAGTTTCAGTGATGGGCATGTCGCTCGGTTCTGTTGTGGCTTCAAGTTTTGCCGTGCAACGTCCGGAACTGGTCGATCGCATGATTCTGATGGGCGTGATGCAAAAAACGCGTAAAAGCTGGCGTATGTTGCTGGAAGAATCCTTGCATTTAATGAATGAACAGCGCATGGATGAATTCGGTCAGGCGGTGATTTTGTATCTGGTCAATCATGCCAAAATCGACCAAACCCGCATGTCACCGACAGCGAAACGTTTATTCTTTAAACAGATGGCTGAATTTACTGCAACCGAGCAAGACCGCTATGAAATTAACTGTAGCCGTTTATTGCGTTTAACCGATGTCCCTATTCCGCAATGTAAAGTACTGGTTGCATGTGGGCAATATGACAGTTTTACCTTGCCGCATGAAAATGCCAATTTTGCTTTGCAATGTCCAGATATGGAATTTGCAATGATTGCAAATGCCGACCATGTACCGCAATTACAGCGCCGTAAAGAAACCATGAGCCTGTTTGCAACCTTCTTGCAGGGGCAATCTATCCAGACTGTAGAAGGGATTATCCCGATGACACGTGCTCAGTTATTGACTTTGGAGCGCCGTGGTGAAGAACGTATTGCGGTACAAAAACCGATGACTGTATTAACGCATCGCCATTCAGATTTGCAGTTACCTACCCATATTGTTGATTTAAACTTTTTTGGCGTTTTACTTGAGTTTACTCAAGGCGCGGCAGAAAAAGCTGCACAATATCCACGTGATTTGGCCTTGCATCTGGAAGATGAAGAAGGTCGATTTAAAATTGAGTGCTTAATTTTTGAAGTTTATCCAACCCGAGTTCGGGCTTTATTCAAGCATGGTAGTTTTGATGTGGCGGAACGTTTATTGCGTTATGTGCAACGACAAAAAGAAGTGATGACGGTTTTAGAATCGGTCAGTTAATTTGTGATCCATCCCAAATAAAAACAGCGTTATATAACGCTGTTTTTTTTGCTTGCATGAATCATCCAGACCAGATCACCTAGATGCTCCTCGTTAGAGGTGAGGGGCACAGCTGAATTTTGAAAGTACTGCTGTGGCTGTACAATACTGACCTGTTCAAAACCGGCTTGCTGGAAAAATTCCTGGGCTTGCTGGGGATTAATAAAATGGAAACTAAACGCACTCTTGGACATCCATTTCAGCAATTTACTGCTGGCCCAAATAAAATTGGCTAGTTTATTTTTCACCGGTTCTGGATAGATGTCGGTAAGGTAATGCAGTTCTTTGAAATTCTGACCGTAATGTCTAATGGCTTGCAGCAGTTGTAATAACATGTCTTTGTTAAAATAGTTGATCAGACCTTCACTAATCACCACCAAGGGGCGCTTGGGATCAAATACATGAAAAGCCTGTTCAAAATCTGCAGTGAATAAGTCTACCGATAAAACCTCTGGACTATGGGTATCAATCTGTTTTAAAGCCTGGGTTTTGATTTTTGCCATATCGGGTAAATCCAGTTCACGATAATCAATATCAGGAAATTTCTGCCGGAAATTCCAGCCACGCGGAGAAAGCCCGCTGGCAATTTCAAGCACCTGTAAATCTGGATGCTGCTCAATCAATTGGGTCAGATGCTGATCAATCATGCGGTGACGTTGTTTTAAGGTGGTACGCATACTGCCGCCAACAAATTTTTCAGCCCAGCTTTCTAAAGGGTGAACCAGCTTGGCGAGCATTTTCCCTTTAGAGGTTGCAAAAACTGGATGAGAAATGCCCATGGTATACCAGATGTAACCAGTGTAATGGGCAGTAAATGAAATATGTCGATGTTCTGAAAGTTGTTGTGTCATGTCATCCTGACCTTATCTTTTTTTTAGTTTTTAACTTTGGTTGTTTATTGGTCGATTATCTTACGTTGCCCGTTTTGCTTATTTTTAGTTTTGATGCAAAGCAAAATGAGCTGAATTAAGCATACTTTTATTTTTGTTTATCATAAAGAAAAAGGAACACCTTGTCGTGTTCCTTTTGTCGTATTAATTCAATGATTTTTTAAAGTTTTCGATGCTATCGCGAACTTTTTGCCATTCTGCTCCCAAGTCCAGCGCTTGCCCAACACTAATCTCTGGAATTTTACCACGCATACGCTCCAGACGTGTTTGATTCGGTAAAGGCAAATCACGAATCCCTTCTAATGCCGTACATGCTGCTGAGCGGTCATTACAGACCAGACCCATATCACAACCAGCTTTGAGTGCAGCCTGAATACGGGCATCGGCACCACCGGCAACACAGGCTGCCTGCATGGTTAAGTCATCGGAGAACAGCACGCCATCAAAGTTGAGTTGCTGACGCAAAATATTTTGAATCCAGTAGGGTGAGAAACCAGCAGGATTCGGATCAACCTGGTCATAAATCACATGTGCGGGCATCAAGGCATCCAGTTGCGGCATCAGCTGAATGAAGGTTTGCATGTCCTTATGATAGATTTCTTCATAGGAACGTGAATCTACTGGTGCGGCTATATGTGAATCGGCCTTAACCGAACCATGGCCCGGGAAATGTTTACCGGTATTGGCCATGCCCGCACGTTTCATACCCTTGATGAAAGCACGGGCAAGGGGAACAATATCATCAATATTTTTGGCAAAACCGCGATCACCAATCACATCACTGACATCATTCAAATCCAGTACCGGGGCAAAACTGAAATCAATCCCAACAGCAAGCACTTCGGTGGCCATCAGCCAGCCACATTGTTCAGCCAATTCCACAGCACGTTCAGGTTCAGTCAGATAAAGTTCGCCTAAGCGACCCATGGCAGGCAGCAAGGTAAAGCCCTGTTTTAAACGCTGCACCCGACCGCCTTCCTGATCGACGGCAATTAAAATATCGGGTCTGATATGACGCATATGATCGGTTAAAGCACGAACCTGCTCAGGTGATTGTATATTTCGTGAAAATAAAATCATGCCGCCTACTTGCGGTGCCTGTAATAGTTCAATATCTTCTTGAGTAAGTTCTGTGCCAGCGATGTCTAGCATCAATGCGCCAATCATATCGGTGTCCGTGTTGGAATTTTATAAAGAAAAACAATACCCGAATTCTGCAATGATTTGCTACATTTTGACAGTACAGAATATGATAAAACTACACGACATACACATATTAAGTTGTTTAAGATTTTGAATATACTGCGTTCATGTCGAAAAACGACGTTGTAATATTGGTCAAAGACCAAGGAAGTACGAATTATTTATGAAACTTCAATCATTAGCTTGTGCAGTTGCAATTGCGACTGGAGGGTTTTTCTTTACTCATGTAGTAAATGAGGCAATTGCTGCAAACAATACCATTGCAGTTTCTCAAAGCATTCAGCCAACGCAGGAACAAGCCCTTGTATCACGCCAATTGGCGACTTTGGTTGACCGTCAGCATTATTTAAATCAGCGTTTAGACGCGGCGACTTCCAATCGTATTCTTGACTTTTATCTAGATAGTCTGGATGCAGACCATTCATTATTTTTGGCATCTGAAGTTGAACAATATAAGAAAAAGTATGGTGCAAATTTTGGTGCAGCATTAAAAGCAGGCGATTTATCAGGCCCTTACTTGATTCATGCCCAATATCGTGACCGCTTGAAACAGTTTTATGAGTTCATGTTGGCGGAATTGAAAAAGCCGCAAAACCTGAAACAAACCAATGTCTATATTGATACTGATCGCGAAAAAGCGCCTTATTTCAAGTCCGCAGCAGAGCAGCGCGCACATTGGCAAAAAATGCTGGTATCGCAACTCATCAACTTAAACATTAGTAAAGAAGAAGAGTCTGCGAAGCAAAAAGCCTTAAAAGATGATCCGACACTGGCCAATGGTCAGGATCTGGCTAGCCCTGAAGATTTAACTCCAGTTCAAACCTTGACCAAGCGTTATACCCGTCAACTTGAACGCATTACCCGTGTTAAAAGTGATGATGTTCTCGACAAGACGTTGAATGCGATGATGCTGACCTATGATCCGCATAGCAATTATTTCCCGCCGGTTGATGCGATGGAATTGAACCGTCAAACCACCTTGCAGCTAGAGGGGATCGGGGTTTCGATTCGTCCTGAACGCGGTAATGAAGATTACACCAAGATTGAAACGATTGTTGAAGGTGGTCCGGCCAGCAAATCAGGTCAGATTAAACCGGGAGACCGTATTATTGGTGTAGCACAAGACGGCGATAAAATGGTCGATGTGATCGGTTGGGCTAGTAATGAAGTGGTCGGCCTGATCCGTGGCAAGCGTGGAACCAAGGTGAGTCTACGTTTGTTGGGTGCGGGTGCATCAATGGGGCAGGCACGTACAGTCAGCCTGGTGCGTGATGTCATTCAGGAAGAAGATGCGGGTGTTCGTTCACGTACAGTTGAGATCAAACGGGATGGCAAAAACCATACCTTTGGTGTAATTGAAATTCCGTCATTTTATTTGAATTATCGTGCGCGCCGTGCAGGTGCGGATTATCGTTCGGTTTCTGAAGACACCAACAATGCTTTAAAAAGCCTGGCAGCCAAGAATGTAGAAGGGATTATTATCGATTTGCGTAATAACCCGGGCGGCTCGCTGGAAGAAGTTGCACGTATGCTGGGACAAGTCATCAAATCTGGTCCAGTGGTGCAAATTCGCGACGGTAATGGCAATGTCAGCGTATTTGAGGACGATGACGGTGGTGCACAAACCTATGCCGGTCCACTGGCGGTCATGGTTAATCTGGCTTCAGCATCGGCCAGTGAAATTTATTCTGCTGCTATTCAGGATTATGAGCGTGGTATCGTGATTGGCAGTACCACCACAGGTAAAGGTACGGCCCAGGTTCAACTGGATACTTTGGCCTATGGTCAGGCAACCTTGACCCAGCGTAAGTTCTATCGTGTTACGGGTGGAAGTACCCAAAATAAAGGGGTAGTACCTGATATCAAGCTGGTTGATATCTACAATGAAGAGTTTGGCGAGCGTAAGGCGAAGAATGCCTTGAAATGGGATACCATTCCAACTGCACCATTTAAGCGTGAAGGTTCGGTACAACCTTATGTGCAAAATCTGGCACAAATGTCACAACAGCGTGTAAGTGTTGATCCGCAATTTAAATATCTGGAGCAACGTAAAGCGATTGCGAAAAAAACCGATGAGCAAAAGCGTGTAGTGCTGGATATTGATCAGCGCAAAGCCGAGCTGAACGCACTTGAGCAGAAAACTTTAGAGGCGGAAAATCAGCGCCGCAGCCTGACGGGGCAAAAGCCTTATGCTAATTGGGAAAGTTATCAAGCCTCAATGGATGCTTTAATCGAGTCGCGTGCGAAAATGAAAGCAACACAACGACCTGCTTTACCCGAAGAAGAAAGCTTTGTTATGGAGTCTGCCAATATTTTATTAGATTATGCAAAATTACAATCCACTAAGGCTGCTGGCCAGTAGGCGCTGTAATTTGGTATTTTTCATTTAAATTTTCCGAAAAAGCCAGTTAGTTGATCTGACTGGCTTTTTATTGATGCATGAGCAAACAGAGGCATTAGTTTTAAAATGATTTTAAAAATATGAACGGTGTGAGGATAATGATAAAAATGTTGAACTATGTTTCTATTGTAAAATGAATACATTAGAAATAAAAAAGAATAGAGCAATTATCACTTGACCAAAATGGAATAGTATTAGATTCTTGTTTTAATTGATTGTTTTTATAACCACTCTTTAAAGATAAAAATTTTCTTGCTTGTATGAAAAGTATCAATCACGTGGATTAAAACAAGAAAGATACCTTATACGGAACTGAATATGGTTCATATACATTATGATTTTAGTCTGGTGATTGCTTCGATAGTTGTTACTATTTTGGTCTGTTATTTTACTGTTTCATTCGAACAATTATTATTCCGTGGCCTGCGTCAGAAATATGAAAAAATGCTTCTCATCATCAGTGGTCTGATGCTTGGAGCTGCAATTTGGTGTATGCACTTTGCTGGTGTGCTCGCTTGTCATTTACCAGCAGATTACTCTTTTGATTATAGTCTTACTTTTGTTTCCTATATTATTGCGTTCATTGCATCTACTTTTGCCATTTGGTTGACTACACGAGAAACCTTACCCTTTGGCCGGCTTGTTTTAGGTGCGGTACTGATGGGAATAGGTAGTGCCGGAATGCACTATACTGGCATGATGGCGCTGATCATCAATCAGCATCGGATTTATTATGATCCTTTGCTGACAATTTTTTCTGTTTTAATTGCAATTGCAGGTTCAGGTTTAACGTTCTGGCTTATTTTTAAATATAAAAATGCAGTACAGCAAAAGCTGATGATCAAGATTTTTCTGGTATTGATGATGGCGCTAACCATTGTCGCGATGCACTATGTCGGTATGTGGGCAATCGCTTTTTATGAAGTTTCTGCAGATCAACAGATTGCACCTTATCAAACTGGCCAGGGATTAATTTTATTAAGTGTGATTTTAGTCACCAGTTTAATTTTTCTCGCTGCATTTTGTGTTGCTGTGCTGGAACAAAGACTGGAAATCCGAAATATACAGCTTTCTAAAGCCAATCGTGAACTGGCCAATCAGGCTGTGCAGGACAATTTAACTAAGTTGCCCAATCGTTTATTCCTGGCGGAATATTCACATTTTTTATTTACCGATCATCGTTACAGGGATGATAAAATTGCCTTTCTCTATATCGACTTAGATCGTTTTAAAGCGGTCAATGATGTATTTGGGCATCATATCGGTGATCAGTTGCTGGTGCAATTGGCGACCCGCATTCAGCAGAATCTGAAACCAAACGAAAAACTGCTTCGTCTAGGGGGAGATGAGTTTTTGATGGTGCTGGAACAGGCTACCCTCGAACATGCAGTTGAAAAGGCCGAGCAGTTATTGGAACAAATCCAGGACAGCTTTTTGATTGCCGGTAAAGAGATCAATATTTCCAGCAGCATTGGCATCGCCCTGTATCCCGATCATGGTAATAATTTGCAGGATCTACTGATTAATGCGGATGCAGCCATGTTGACGTCGAAATATCAAGGGAGAAATACCTATTCGCTGTTTAGTTACAGTGCTGATCAGCAGGAGACCAAAAGTCAGACCAAGCTGATTAATGATTTATATAAAGCAGTTGAAGAACAACAATTTGTTCTGTTTTATCAGCCCAAATTTACCACTGGGGATTATGCCATTTGCGGCGTAGAAGCCCTGATCCGCTGGAATCATCCAAGCTTGGGAATGTTGACGCCAAACATGTTTATCGCGGGGGCTGAAAAAACCGGGTTGATTATTCAAATGGGCTATTGGGCACTCGAGCAAGCCTGTAAGCAAATTCAAATCTGGGAACAGACCGATTCCAACTATTTTCCAGTCGCAGTGAATTTATCCGCCGTACAATTTGAACATAAACATCTGTTTACAACACTAGAAAAATTATTTGCTCAATATCAGATTAATCCTAATCATTTAGCCATCGAAATTACAGAATCGACAGCTATGCATCACGTGGACTCTACCATTCGGAGTTTTGAGCGCTTACGTCAGATGGGAATTAAACTGGCGATTGATGATTTTGGAACCGGGCATTCCAGCTTTTTATATTTGAAGAACCTGCCTGTGGATGAGTTGAAGATAGACCGGGAATTTATCCGGGATCTGGCAGTCGGCTCAAAAGATGAAATCATTCTGGCAAGTATTATCCAGCTGGCCATAAAACTGGGTTTGGTGGTCACTGCAGAAGGGGTTGAAACACCTTTGCAGGCAGACATCCTGACCCGTTTAGGCTGTCAGCAATTGCAGGGTTTTCTGTTGGGAATGCCAATGGATGTGAACCGTCTGGAAACAATGGACAAGGCACTATTTACTTAAAATTGATGCGGGTTGAACAGGTTTAGTTTATTTCAAAAGTTTTATGATCTGTTGCAATATGGTCAATTTTTCATATTGATCGTATTTGATCTTGAGCACTCTGGTTCTGCAGTAAGTATTTTCCATAAGTTTTAAAGATGAGTTAGCGGTGCAGGTCGCTCAGCGACGTACATTTGCCATTATTTCCCACCTAGGGTGAATAATATCATTAAGTTTATTTGATAAATTCATAGTCTGGCTGAAGAGTAGTTTGAAAATCCACTTTATATTTCAACTATATTCAGCTGCTTTTGATTTGGTCTAGTTACAATGGAATAAAATGTCAGCATTACAAATATAAGATAAAAATAATAATGATTGCTTTTACCAGTTCCAATCATCTTTAAAAAGTTATTTTTTAACTAAGTTGTTGATATAAATAAATATAATTATTTTTTATTCAATGGGCTTTTTTGTGCAACTTTAGTCGGAGATAATGTATATGGTTGAAATTTATACATTTTACAAAAAATTAAAGTATTGTTTCCGATTTAGGTGACTTAGATGATTTTTTCTAAAAATGATACAAAAAGCCATATTTGTGTTGTTGGAAAAGCTCTAAATTGTAAACATTATGAATAAAAAGTGAAGGAAACACTTTAGTAATCTTTAAATGTATTTTCACGAAATCATTAACTTTTAAATAAAACGTTTCAATTTAAGAAAAAAAGGATGCTGGTCAAAGGCATCTAATTTCCACCTCATTTTGTTGAGAGGACTAGATTATGAATAAGATTTATCGTTGTATATATAATGAAGCATTAGGTACATGGGTGGCTGTTAGTGAGCTAGCACAGGCAAAGGGCAAGCGCAGCCGGGGACGTTTAGCAAAAACCATTTTGGCGACCAGCCTTGCTGTGGCGGGAACCGTAGGCAGCTCTGCAGCTTTTGCAGTTGATTTACCAGCAGCCAGTTATTCACAAATTATTGTAGATGGAAGTGATGCGAGCGTTACTCTGACTTCTGCAACAACGCCTGTTGTTGTAGGGCCGATTGATGCTGAAATTGGATCTTATCCTGAAATTTTGCCAGATCCTCAACCAGATTCAACCATTGTCGTGGCCAATGGCGCGCAGTTTAATTATTCATCGCTGGAAGCTACCAATAACTATGCATCAACTGCTTTCAATTTATTGGGAGATGGAAGCGGTACATTAACGCAAGCACAGCAGGCCTATTTGGATAAGAATGCCACCGATATGGCCAAGACCACCAAAGGCAAGCATGGTGAATTAGAGCTCGCCGCTGTTCCTGCCGGTGTTGTACAGATTGTTGGCAATGGTACATTTGGAACTGTCGGGCAAGCTGCCGATGCAGGCAATACTTTAATTCATTTAGGTGCTGAAAGTAGTTTGACTGCTACAGGTACTGCACATGGTATTTATGCAGCCAACCAGACCGGTAATGTGAACGTAACCATTGCGGGAGATATCAATACTCCAGATCGTGTGTTTGGTGCCACGTATACCGGAAATGTATTAGGCCCTGCTGTGGATGGAAGCGGCAATCCTCTCTATGTTCAGCAAACCGATGGAAATGGTGAATTGGTTGTTGATGAGTTCAATAATCCTGTCTATGTCCAGTTAATTGAACACGACAAACCTGTATTTGATGAAAATGGTGATCCTGTTTATCTTCAGGTCATGGAGCCTACCGGGGATACCCGCGAAGTAGCTGTAGTGACCGCCGGTGGTGGTCATGGTGTTTATGTCGATACTCTATCACCAACAGGAATTTATCCTGAAACGCCACAAGCCATTTCTATCACACAGCTGTCTACGAGTACCATTGCGGCTGGCGGTGCTGGAATTAAGGGAGTTGCAGGTGGCTTGGGAACCGTAAGTATTAGTCAGGATGCGGGTGCAGTCATTGGTGCTGGTGATGGTGGTATCGCTGCGGAAGGTGAAGCCGGTGATGTCACTGTAGCGATGGCTGGCACGATTAATTCTGGCGGTAACGGTATTCATGCGCATGCTGGCGCAGGCGATGTAACAGTGAATTTGGCTTCAACTGCGCAAATTGTTGCTGGTGAAAGTGGTATTCATGCCCATACTAGCAACTATAAAGGCGAAGATGGATTAGCATCGGGAAATAAAAGTGTTGTAACTGTCGCGACCGCTGATGGTAGCTCGATTCAAGCTGCTGAATCCGGCATTCATGCCCATTCCGGTGGTGGTAACGTGATTGTCAATAATGCTGCTAATATTGTGGCTGCAACGCTTGAGCCTATCAATAATGAAGTGGTTTATGCCAATAGTTCAACCGCCATGCAGGATATTAGCAATGGTGGACGTGCGATTCATGCCCATTCTGGCGGTGGAACCGTTACAGTAAATTCTTCAGGTGATTTGTTGGCCTATGAAGATGGAATCTATGCTCACTCAGGTGGTCATAATGATGATGGCACCGAGTTTGTGAATGCCAACAAAATTGTCGTCAATACATCTGGAAATATAATCAGTGCTATTGGTAATGGTATTCGCGTCAATACCGCGGGTGCTGCTGAAATTACCAATACTGCAAATATTACGGCTGCTTTTAGAGATTATGTCCCAGTTGAAGGTGATTTACCTTTCCCTAACGAACCAGAAAATCCTGCGAATTGGGAGTTGGCAGATATGTACGCCATTTTAGGTGGCGCTGGTGACGAAACGGTTAATCAGCAAGGTGGTACGCTAATCGGTGGTATTAATCTGAAAGCAGGTGACGATACGCTGATTGCAACTGGCGGTAAAATAGTCGGTGATATCTGGATGGAAGCTGGTTCAGATACCCTGAGCCTGAAAGCAGGAACTGATGTTTCAGAACTTAGCTATCTGGACGGTGGTTCGCAAGCGGATACCTTAAATATCGGTGTGGATTTGACGGGTTTTTCAGCCGAAGAGCCAGCCGAAGTGACTTATCCTGATAAGCCTATCTTGCCAGGTGCAGCGGGTAATGTCGCACTGGTAGGATGGGAAACCGTTAATGTGCAGAATGGTGCAGTCTTTAGTTTGAGTGGTGATCTTAATTTATCAGGTGATTCTGAGCCTGTGCCAACAATCATGATGCTCGCGCCAACTACAACAGGTACATTGAATATTGAAGAGGGTAGTACGCTCGCGTTGGCACCAGGCACCCTTGCATCGACAGTAACTGCGAATGTGAACAATTTTGGTACTATCGACTTGCATCGTGGTGATGCAGCACCTGTCAACACGTTAACCGTTGAAGGGAATTATGCTGCTGGTTCAGATTTAATCGTAGATGTGAATCTGGCTACAGGCGCATCAGATCAACTTGTGATTAATGGGACTGCAACAGGGAATACCCATGTGACCGCGATTAACGGTTTAGGCGATGTCACTGCGGCAGATCAGATCACTCAACTTCCGACGGTCATTGTTACAGATCCAACAGGTGGTGGTACATTTACTGGAATGGCAGGAACGTCAAATGCTGGTGAAGGTCAACTAATATCAAATGAACTAGGGACGGAATATAGCTGGACACTGAATGCCTTGAATGCAGAAGGTACTCCAATCTATAAAGCGGAAGTATCGGGCTATACCCAAATGCCATATGCCAACACCTTGCTGGGCTATGACATGCTGGGCACCTTGCATGATCGTGTCGGTGAGCAGCAGACCTGGGCTTGGGACAAGTGTGGTGAATGCCAGGAAACTCAGGGCAACCAGGTATGGGCACGAGTACGTGGCGGCAATACCGAGTTAACGGGTGATAATCGTCTGGATATGGAAATGGATAACTTCGTAGCGCAACTGGGCTATGATTTTTCAGTCAACTACAATCCGGACAACGGTTCACGTCGTCATACTGGTTTCATGCTGGGCTATGGCCAAAGCAAGATCGACTTCTTTGACCAATACCGCGCCGAAAATGCACAGATCGTTGCAGATAAATTTACCGGTGAAGGCACTACCGATGCAGCAAGTGTAGGATTGTACTCGACTTATTACGACAAAAATGGCAGCTATCTGGATTTAGTTGGTCAAGTGTCTTATTTGCAAAACGAATATAAAGCTCGTGATGGTCATAATGCTGATCAGGACGGTTGGGGTGCTGGTTTATCCGCTGAGGTAGGTCGTCCGTACAAATTGGGCAACAGCCACTGGCTGATTGAACCACAGGCTCAATTGTCTTATCAGTTTGTTAGCCTGGAAGACTTCAATGATGGCAGTGCACATGTAGATCAGGATGATCAACACAGCCTGAGAGGCCGTATCGGTACGCGTTTGGCGTATAACGCACCGACTGCAGACTACCGTACCAAAACTTTCTATGCAGTTGCCAATGTACTGAGCGACTTTATTGAACCGACCGATGTCAATATTGGCCGTGACAAGTTGAATGAAGACTATAGCCGTACTTGGGGTGAGTTTGGTTTAGGGATGCAGTTGCCGATTGCCACATCTGCCTATGTTTATGCAGATGCACGCTATCAGCAAGAGCTGTCTGGTGAAGACCGTAATGGTTACACCGGCACGATTGGTCTGAAACACAGCTGGTAATTCAGAAGCAGGTCATTCCCGGTAGATGCCATGCCGGGGATGATCATTCAAGCATGAAATAGAAGGAAATCGTGATGAAACAAAAACTGATAATGACATGTGTGGCTTCAGCTTTGCTTAGTTTGACAGCGTGTGCCAGCTTGCAGAATGTTGATAATAAATGGTGTCCACCGGTAGAAGCGGCTCCTGCACCAGTTGTGGTTCCACCAGCACCTGTACAGATGGAGCGTGTGGAACTGTCTGCGGATGCCCTATTTAAGTTCGACCGTTCCACTGTTGCGGATCTGTTACCTGAAGGACGCCGTCAGCTGGATGAACTGGCGAGCCGCATCAGTAATGGTTATGTACGGATTGAACAGATTCGTATTACTGGTCATACTGACCGTCTTGGTTCGGAAAGCTACAACCAGCGTCTGGGCCTAGCCCGGGCAACCACGGTCAAGGATTATCTGATGAGCCAAGGTGTGAATGTGGCGATGGAAGTGGCAAGTGCCGGTGAAAGTCAGCCTAAAACCACCAGTTGTGTGGGCAATAAGGCAACTGCAACACTGATTGCCTGTTTGCAGCCGGATCGCCGGGTAGAAGTTGATGTCACTGGTGTGAAGAAAGCAGAATAGTTTAAGTGTTAATTGGGCCCGGGTGAAATCATCCGGGCTTTTGTTTATCTACAGCTTTTATTGTTGTGTAGAATCATTCCCTCATGCTGATGATGTTCATGTATGAACAGCAGTTTTATTCCTACAGCAATTTTTCTTAATTTTCACTGAATAGATCGCTAGGGGATAGAATGATGCCATCTAGAGATATAAACCGTCTATCAGTGGTGATCAAAGTGCTTTAATCGTGAACAGCCCGATACAATAACTATAAATCTGCTACAATTGCGCCAATTTTAAGTTATCACTTCACTGGCTTGATACACATTGATACGTGTGTACAAAACAGTGTACATATTGAAGATTTTTCCTATGTTTAAAGAGCAACTCGCTAGAGAAGTCGCGACTCGCAGGACGTTCGCGATTATTTCCCACCCCGATGCCGGTAAAACCACCATGACAGAAAAACTGCTGTTATGGGGTCAGGCGATCCAGGTTGCTGGTATGGTGAAAAGCCGTAAGTCTGACCGTGCGGCGACTTCGGACTGGATGGAAA
This sequence comes from Acinetobacter sp. YH01018, assembly GCF_013420295.1. Classification (NCBI taxonomy): domain Bacteria; kingdom Pseudomonadati; phylum Pseudomonadota; class Gammaproteobacteria; order Moraxellales; family Moraxellaceae; genus Acinetobacter; species Acinetobacter sp. YH01018. Next base: position 39,506 of record NZ_VOYL01000003.1, on the reverse strand, counting down.
TGGAAAAGGAACGTGGTATTTCGATCACCACCTCGGTAATGCAGTTCCCGTTTAAAGACAAGATGATCAACCTGCTGGATACCCCGGGGCACGAAGACTTTTCGGAAGATACTTACCGAACCCTGACTGCTGTGGATTCAGCGCTGATGGTGATCGATGGGGCAAAAGGTGTCGAGGAACGGACCATTAAATTGATGGAAGTGTGTCGTATGCGTGATACGCCGATCATCTCTTTCGTCAACAAAATGGACCGTGAAATCCGTGAGCCTTTAGAGCTGCTGGATGAGATTGAAAACGTTCTGAAAATTAAATGTGTGCCACTTACCTGGCCACTCGGTACCGGCCGTGATTTCGCTGGCGTATATAACCTGATCGAAGAAAAATTCTACGTTTATAAAGCCGGTTTCGGTTCAGTGATTACAGACATTGAAGTGCGTGATGGTTATGACCATGCGGACCTGCGTGAAAAAGTCGGGGAACTGGCATGGGCAGCATTTGAAGAGTCTCTTGAACTTGTTCAAATGGCCAATGAACCATTAGACCGTGAAGCATTCCTGGCAGGTCGCCAAACTCCGGTATTGTTTGGTACGGCATTGGGTAACTTTGGTGTGGATCATGTCCTGAATGCATTCAGTGAATATGCACCGGAGCCGAAAGCGCATCCAACACAAAACCGTAAAGTAGACGCCACTGAAGAAGCTTTTAGTGGTTTCGTCTTCAAGATTCAGGCCAATATGGATCCGAAGCACCGTGACCGTATTGCTTTCATGCGGATCTGTTCAGGTAAATATGAAAAAGGCCTGAAAATGAAGCATGTGCGTCTGGGTAAAGATGTGCGTATTAGTGATGCCTTAACCTTCCTGGCAGGCGACCGTCAGCATCTGGAAGAAGCATGGCCTGGCGATATTATCGGTCTGCATAACCACGGTACCATCCAGATTGGTGATACGTTTACTTCAGGTGAAGATCTGCACTTCACAGGTATTCCACACTTTGCGCCGGAAATGTTCCGCCGTGTGCGTCTGAAAGATCCATTGAAGTCGAAACAGCTGCAAAAAGGTCTGAAAGAGCTTTCAGAAGAAGGTGCAACCCAGGTGTTCATGCCGCAAAACAGCAATGACCTGATTGTGGGTGCAGTCGGTGTGCTGCAGTTTGAAGTGGTCGCGTACCGGCTGAAAGAAGAGTATAAAGTGGACTGTGTCTACGAGCCGGTCAGCATCAATACCGTTCGTTGGGTGTCTTGTGAAGATGAGAAGAAATTCAACGAATTCAAGAAAAAAGCCCATGATCAGTTGTCAGTGGATGGGGGGGGGCACTTGACCTATCTTGCACCAAGCCGGGTGAATTTGCAGCTGATGCAGGAGCGTTATCCGGATATCGTGTTCCGTAATACCCGTGAACACTAAGACAACCAATAAAACAGCTTCTTTATGAAGCTGTTTTTTTAGGGAGTTGATGACATTTCATCAATATGTATCGTCGCAAACATAGATGAAGTGTCAACTGCCCTATTAGAATCATAAAGATAGATGAATTACTTGAGAAAAAGAGTGGTCAGCATGAACGGGAAACTCGGGGCTGCATCGGTAATCGTCATGGGGCTGATGCTCAGTGCCTGTGATGCTTCAAAACAAGAATCCAAACAACCAGATCAGGAACAGTCGCCAACTTCGGTATTTAAAACCGAGCAGGCGGATGTCTTGCCGTATTTAAATATTCAGGAACAGCCGGCAAAAATTGCCTTGCCTTTTTGCGAAACCAAGAACTGTATAGACCTGAGTATTCAAACGGTACATACCGAAGATGCCTGGTTAAATGACTGGATTGCCAAGAGTCAAGCCAAGGTTATTCAAGATCAAATTGGCTTAAAACAGGACATGAGCCTGCAGCAGGCCGTAAATGCCTATGTGAAAAAGTCGGATGCCTGGCAGACCGAATTTGCCAAAAATAAGCCCTATGAACTGTCAATGTATACCCGAATTGCCTATCAGCGTAATCAATATGTGCTGATGCAATTAGGCGTTGACACGATGCAAGAAGAAGTAAAAGTAAAAGAGCGATATTACTTCTTTGTGGCTGACCGTAAAACACAGAAAGCGCTGACTGTATTAGATGTGATTGAGCCGAAACAGCAAAGTGCCATGAATAGCATTGTGCAGCAGGCTTATCAAAAATGGTTAAAGCAACAAAAGGCTGAAGTCAAACAGAAAGCGCCAAAGAAACTGTACTGGGGACAGGCAGACTGGTTTTTTGATCAGGAAGGTATCGGTTTGCATTATCGCACCCATGAAATTGTTAAAGATGGTGCCCAGCTGGATATTTATTTAACCAAAGAACAAACCAAGCAGATATTGAAAGCTGACGCTTATCAGCATATGTTTTAGTTATCGGTAATCAATTCAGACATTGAGTGAACGTCCATTTACCAGATTTAAGTTTATAGGTTAGATGATGCTAAAAAATAAAACGATCTTTACCCTCAGTGTTGTTGCGGCGGCAATTGCCTTGAGTGCATGCCAACCTAAACAGCCTGAGCCTAAAAAAGAGGACAAAGTAGCCCAATCGCAAGCTACTCAAGCCAAAGCTTTAACATTGGCAGGCGACACGGAAAAGCTGACTTTAAATTTGCCTGAATGTGATGGGAATAGTTGTCCTGAAATAAATGTCGAGCGTCTTTCCAGTAACCAGGCATTTATTGATGAATTTATTGATCAACAAGTTTTAAAGCAGCTAGATCAAATTTTAGATATTTCGCCGAAATTGTTGAAGACAGAGCAGCAGGTGGTGACTACAGCAAGCAGAAATTCGAAAGATTTAAATCCGGCTCAGGCATTTGAAGCTGCTGCATCGGAAACTATTGAAACACCGAAACAGAAACTGGAAAAACAGGTGGCGCCTTATCTGCAGACCTTTTTATCGCTGGATAAAGAACTGAAAGCCTTAAGTGCCAATCATCAGATCAGCCTGATGATCAAGCCGAAGATTCTCAATGCAGGCCAACCTTTGGCAACTGTGGTGTTAAATTCCAGCAGTTATCTGGGTGGTGCACATGGTTCATCCTCACAGTATTATTATAACTTTGATTTGAAAAAGAAAAAATTGGTCGAGTTGGATGATATTCTGGCGCCCAAGCAGAAAGCTGTACTGAAACAGAAAGCCCATGAAGAGTTTAAACGTTGGGTTATTGATTCCAAGTTGGCAAATAGCGTTGAAGAATACGAACAGGCGTGGAAATTTACTTTATCGGACAATTTCTACCTATCCACTCAAGGTCTGATTTTGCAATATGGCGAATATGAAATTGGGCCTTATGTGGTGGGCTTGCCACGTTTGACCATTCCTTATGAGCAGTTGCAAACCGTACTGAAGAAAGAGTACTTGCCTCAGGCTGAACTCAAAAATGATGCTGCATCGGCAAGTACACCTATTGCAAATAAAGCCCGATCTTAATGTCTTATTCACTCTTTGATACGCATACCCATTTTGATGTTCCCGATTTCGATGCAGATCGGGAGCAACTGGCGCATGCGGCCAAAGCAGTTGGAGTAGAACGCCTGATTTTGATTGGTTTTGTTCAGTCGCGTTTTCAGGATCTGCTCTACACTCAGCATTTTCTCAATCAATTAAAAGATGCTCCTCAAAGTTATTTAGCACCGGGATTGCATCCTGTTTATATTGAACAGCATCAAAATGCACATTTGGCCGATTTAGAATCAGTGTTGAAAAATGAAGATTGTGTTGCAGTGGGTGAAATTGGCCTAGATACTTTTTTAACACAGCACAAGCAGCCAGCCATGTTTCAGAAACAAAAAGATTTTTTTGCTGCACAACTGGAATTGGCGCAACAGTTTGATAAGCCGGTGTTATTGCATATCCGAAAATCACATGCAGAAACGCTGGCGATATTAAAACAGCAGCAATTTAGCTTGGGTGGAATTGCCCATGCGTTTAGTGGCGGCATAGAAGAAGCCAAGGCCTTTATTCAACTGGGCTTTAAAATTGGCGTCACTGGGCAAATTACCAATCCCAATGCCAAAAAACTGCATCGCGTGGTTCAGGCTATAGGTGCTGAACATCTCGTTCTGGAAACCGATTGTCCGGATATGACACCCTTATGCTGTCAAAGTTCCACTGAACATCGAACTCGCAATACGCCAGTCAATTTACCTTATGTTCTGGATGGATTGGCACAATCGCTGAATCTGGATCAGGCTTTTCTTGCTGCACAACTCTGGCAAAACTCCCTGGATGCTTTAAAGTTGGCATCTTGAAAAACATTGTAAAATCATATTTTATCCATCAATATCGGTTTTTAGGGTATGTTGTGCCATGAATCAGCTTGCTTGTCTGAGCGATATTTTATGCAAAGTTGCAAAGATTCATTTTCTGTTCTTAAATGCGTTTTATACTCATTCAAAAATCTAAATGACAATAATGAGGGAATTATGCAAAGTAATAATCCTATTTTAACCCGGGTCGAAACCCAGAGTGATTTTAACCATGCCATGACGGTGCAAGGTGCCATTCAAAAGTCGGTGATATTGACAGTCATTGCTGCTGTAGTCGGTGTATCACTCTTTTTATATAGCTTTCTCACCCTAAATATATCGATGGCTTATGCTGCTGCAATGGTGGGAGCAATTGGTGGATTTATCCTGGCACTCATCGTCACATTCAAGCCGAATACCGCCCCCACATTAGCCATTCCTTATGCACTGTTTGAAGGGGCATTTTTAGGGGGAATTTCGGTTGTATTTCAGCTGAAATTTCCAGGTGTACCGTTACAAGCCTTGCTGGCAACCTTTGTTACCACACTGGTCATGTTTGGGTTATACCGCTTCCAGATTATTCGTGCCACAGAAAAATTTAAAGCTGTAGTGATGTCTGCTTCGATTGCCATTGCCATTGTATTTGTGGTGCAAATGGTCATGGGGCTGTCTTTTGGTTCCAGTATTCCCTATATTTTTGAAAGCAACTGGCTGGGGATTGGCTTTGCTGCATTTGTCGCGGTCATTGCTTCTTTAAACCTGATACTCGATTTTGACCTGATCGAATCATCTGCTGCACAGTATGCGCCAAAAGCGATGGAATGGTTGTGTGGTATTGCCTTATTGGCGACCTTGGTCTGGATGTATTATTCCTTCCTGCGCTTGCTGGGTTTATTACAAGGGGATGATTAATCCTTTTAACCATGAAAGCGAGCTAGATAGCACGATCAGTTCAGAAATGCTCCCCAATGGTGGAGCATTTTTTTTGATTTTTACACAACATGTTAAAAAAAGGCGCATTATGCAATTTCGCAAATGCTTCAGACTTGGCATTATGCTGCTAAATTATTTTGAGTGAGATTCACATGGCACAAGGACTATTGGCGGGTAAGCGTTTTCTCATCGCGGGTATTGCAAGTAAATTATCCATTGCATTTGGTATTGCTCAAGCCTTGCATCGTGAAGGTGCTGAACTGGCATTTACCTATCCGAATGAAAAATTAAAAAAACGTGTTGATGAGTTTGCTGCACAATTCGGTTCAACACTGGTTTTCCCTTGTGACGTGGCGGTAGATGCTGAAATTGACCAGGCTTTTGCAGAATTGGCAAAACATTGGGATGGTTTGGATGGCGTAGTTCATTCAATCGGTTTCGCGCCAGCGCATACTTTAGATGGTGACTTTACTGATGTTACCGACCGTGAAGGTTTTAACATTGCCCACGACATTAGTGCATACAGTTTTATTGCCATGGCACGTGCTGCAAAACCTTTATTAAAAGTTCGCCAAGGCTGTTTGTTGACTTTGACTTATCAGGGTTCTGAACGTGTAATGCCGAATTACAACGTTATGGGTATGGCGAAAGCATCATTAGAAGCGGGTGTGCGTTATTTGGCATCAAGCCTTGGTGCAGAAGGCATTCGCGTAAATGCCATTTCGGCAGGTCCAATCCGTACTCTTGCAGCTTCAGGTATCAAGTCTTTCCGTAAAATGTTAGACCTGAATGAAAAAGTTGCGCCACTGAAACGTAATGTGACCATTGAAGATGTCGGTAATGCGGCATTGTTCCTGTGCTCACCTTGGGCAAATGGTATTACTGGCGAAATTATGTATGTTGATGCCGGCTTTAATACTGTGGGTATGAGCGCTGATTTAATGATGGATGGTGAATAAAAAACTCCCTCCTTTTTTAAAGGAGGGTTGGGGAGGATTATATTTCGGAAAGTTATCCATACTTAAATCTCCCCAAACCCCTCTTTATTAAAGAGGGGCTTAAAAGCCAATAAAAAAGACCGCATTTGCGGTCTTTTTTATATTCAGACTTAAGCACTTAAGCTTGGCCTTCAGCAGCGGCCGCTTGCGCACGTTGCATGTTTGCTTCAAATTCAGCATCGAAGTTAATTGGTGTAAGCAGCAATTGCGGGAAGCTGCCTTTAGTGACCATATCATTCACTGCTTCGCGTAAGAACGGGAACAGGATATTTGGGCAATAAGCGCCAAGAATATATGGAAGGCGTTCTTCTTCAACGCCATCAATAAGGAAAATACCTGCTTGAGTCACGTCTACGATAAATGCAGTATCACCTGCGTTGTTCGCCTGAACAACCACCTGTAATGCCACTTCGTAATGCGTTGCGTCAATTTTTTCTGCAGAAGAAGACAGATTGATATTTAATTCAGGCTGCCATTCTTTGGTAAATACTTGTGCCCCAGGTACTTCAAAAGAAATATCTTTAGTATAAATACGTTCTAGTGCTAATTGTGGTTGAGCTTGTTGTTCACTCATTCTTTAATCCTTAATATGAAGAGCTGACTTAATATAGGGTTAAGCCAATAGTTCGTTTAGTTTTCCTTCACGCTCTAAAGCATAAAGTTGATCAAAACCACCAATAAACTGGTCGTTAATAAAAATTTGTGGAACAGTACGATGGTTAGTGCGTTGCATTAGTTCCACACGTACTTCAGGCGCTTCGTTAGATAAGTTAATTTCTTTATAAGCCACGCCTTTACGCTCAAGAAGTTGTTTTGCGCGAATGCAATAAGGGCATACGGTGGTGGAATAAATAATTACTTCAGCCATTCAAAATCTCCAAGCCTATTATTTGCTTTTAATCAGGGGTAAGCCTTGCACTTTCCAGTTGTTGATTCCACCGTCTAGACGGTAACTGTCGGCATGTCCCACTTGTTGTAAGGCGGTTCCTGCGATTTGACCCAGGTTACAAATAAACACCAGTGGTCGATCGGCAGATTTTAACTCTTCAATATGACTGGTAATCTGGCTATAGGGAATATTACGGCTACCGCTGATATGACCTTCACGGAAATCTTTGGCATCACGTAAATCAATCAGCATGGCATTTTTAGCTTTGACTAAAATACCTAAAGATTGTGGTGAAATTTTACGGCCATTGCGTTGTCCTTCTAAAATAAAGAACAAAACAACCAACACCCCGAGTGTTCCAAACAAGAAGGGGTGATTCCCCATAAATTCGAACCAACGTTCCACAAGTCACCTAATTACAATTTCAAAATTGCGTAGAGTATAGCCTATAAATATGGCGATCAAAATCACTGCTTCAAGGGCTAAGGGTTAAGAAAAATTAATTTTTTTGCTGCGCTTCAGTAATTTCATCGATTAAACGCAAATAACTGTCTAAACGGCGTTGCAAGATTTCACTAGATTCCACAGCCTGACGCAAAGCACATTGCTTTTCATGCTTATGGGTACAGTTACGGAACTGGCAATGTCCCAGCAGGTTTTCAATTTCAGGAAAGCCATGCTGCACTTTGGCCAGGTCCAGATGCCATAAACCAAATTCACGGATGCCCGGAGAGTCAATCAGTGCAGCGCCTTCACCAAAGGCAATTAAACGTGTAGAGGTGGTGGTGTGCTGACCCAGCGCCGAGTTTTCCGAAATGATATTGGTTTTTTGCGCCGCTTCGGGAACCATGGCATTAATCAGCGAGCTTTTGCCGACACCAGACTGACCGACAAAAGCGACCGTTTCACCGGCCAAGCGTTTTGCTAGTTCAGTTAAATCGCCATCAGATTGAGTTTGCATCACCTCATAGCCCAGGTCTTGGTATTCTCTGACTAAGTCTAAAATCGGGTCATTTTCCTGAATTAAATCAGATTTATTGAGCACCAGAAGTGCCGGAATTTCAGCATCGGCACAGGCCACCAGATAGCGGTCAATCAGGCTGGGGGCAACTTCCGGAAAAGAGGCAAACACAATCACAATCAGGCTGACATTGGCCGCAACAGGTTTAACCTTGTGATAACGGTCAGGACGGGTTAGCAGGGATTTACGTGGATGAATGGCGGTAATAATACCGAGTCCGGTATTCGGGTCGGCCTGCCATTTGACCCGGTCACCTGTGACCAGTGCTTCCAGATTGGTTCGGGTATGACAGCGCCATACACTGCCGACTTCAATCGGCTTCCAGAACGGTTCGGGTTCACCTGCTGCAACGACAGGTTTACTCGGGTGATTTTCGGGCGTTGATAAGGCTTGCACTTCAAGTTGACGGCCATAATGTTGAACCACCAGGCCTTCTAAATCATTTGAAGTGTCGGGTTCTTCTTGACGTGTTTGATGTTGTTTCTGAATGCGACGTTGCTGCTGTTCAGTTAAACGACGTTTACGAATTAAAGCCATTCATATCCTAAAAAAAGCATGGACTAAGAATGGCAAAAATAGCATGAAGCGGGGTAGGAGTTACAGCCAAGTTGCAATAAATTTGCTACTATAGCGGTTTTTAAGCCCAATAAGATTGCACATTTATGAGCAGCACCCCTGATACCCGCCTGATTTGGATTGACCTTGAAATGACAGGTCTGGATACGGATAACGATCAAATTATTGAAGTTGCAACGATTGTGACTGACGATAACCTGAATATTCTGGCGGAAGGTCCAGTGCTGGCTGTGCATCAGTCGGATCGCGTACTGAATGCGATGGATGAATGGAATACGCGTCAGCATGGTCAATCGGGGCTGATCGAACGGGTACGCCGCAGTAAATTGACTGCACAAGATGCCGAACAGCAAACCCTGGAATTCCTGAAAAAATGGGTCAATCCAAAATCATCCCCAATGTGTGGTAACTCGATTTGTCAGGATCGCCGTTTCTTGCACCGTTTAATGCCGGAAATGGAACAGTACTTCCATTACCGTAATCTGGATGTATCTTCAGTGAAAGAGCTGGCAAAACGCTGGCGTCCGGAAATTATGAGTGGCTTGAAGAAAAATGCCTCACATTTAGCGATGGATGACATCCGTGATTCGATTGCCGAACTGAAATATTATCGTGAATATTTCTTTATCATGAATAAATAAAGCAGTATTGATAGATGAATAGAAAAGGGGCGAAAGCCTCTTTTTTTATGTCTGCTACAGTTATTGAATGATGCGAAAGAGATAGATTATCGAATTGAGCCGGAATTTGATAAAATGCGTCGGTATTTTTTAGCTGTTAGATGACGAATGACTGATCTTCCTGAAGATGATGAATATGAGCGCCGCTTTGCCGGGGTAGAAAAAATTTATGGAGATGAAGCTTTTCGTCACTACGAACACAGCCATGTGATGGTGATCGGCATTGGCGGCGTGGGTTCTTGGGCGGTTGAAGCCTTGGCACGTACCGGCATTGCTGAGCTGACCCTGATTGATATGGATGTGGTCGCGGCATCGAATATTAACCGTCAATTGCCGGCCATGAGTTCGACCTTGGGTCGGGAAAAAATTGAAGTGATGGCCGAGCGCTGTTATTCAATTAATCCACGTATCAAAATTAACGTGGTGGATGACTATCTAACCCCAGATAATGTCAAAGAACTGTTAGAAAATGCCCCTGATGTCGTTCTGGACTGTATTGATGATGTCAAAGCCAAACTGGCGTTAATGCTGCATTGCCGTTTTAATAAAATTCCGCTCATTGTCTCGGGTGGAGCAGGCGGCAAGCTGGATCCTTTAAAAATCCGTGTTGCCGATTTGTCTAAGACGGAACAGGACCCGATGCTGGCCAAACTGCGCAGCCAGCTACGAGCCAAAGGCATTTGCAAAAAGCCGAAAGAAAAATTTGGAATTACTTGTGTCTATTCGATTGATAATCCATTTTCTGGCGCAGAGGTTTGTGCCAGTGCCGGCCTGCGCTGTGGCGGTTATGGCTCGGCAGTGGTGGTAACTTCAAGTTTTGCTATGGTAGCGGTATCAGAAGTGTTAAAAAAACTGGCACTAAAAAAGCCTAAAAAATTGCAATGACCTCATCACGATAAAAATTAGAAGCTTATAAAAAGGATGAATCCGATGTGATGTGATCGGGTTCATCCAGATTTTGAAACCTTATAAAAATTAAAGTCCAAAATAATAAGCCAATACACAAATCACAATGGTCAGCAGAATCAGTTTGATGACGCCTGATGTCCCGACCTTGTGCGAGGCATGTGCAGGATGGCTTTTTACTTGTGGAGCGCTATGCGGAGTGCTGGGTGCATCATCCAGGGGATTGGCGACTTCAACTTTGGTTAAGCGTGCGGATTGATAATGATTGGCAACTTTAACTATAAATTTTGCGGTTAAATCATCCAGTTTTTGCGAGAAATGGCGTAGATTTAGCTGCTCTTCTGCTGTCAGTTCACTGCCATCCGCATGATAGGGATGTTGCTGTTTTTGCTGAATATAACTGGATAATGCTTCCAGGCGATGCAGTGTGGTATGCGCATAATCCGCCTGATAATCGCTTGGCAGTAAAGGCAGATATTTACTCTCGGATAATGGGGAGCCATCGGCATTTTCCGTTGCAGTTTGCGGCATTCCATAATATGGAAAATCACGATTGGCAGGCTCGATAAAGCCCTGTGCAAACTTGCTGTCAAATAATTCGTTGTTGGTATAAATCTGAATGTCATCCCACTTCGGCTGTTGCAGATCGGCATCGATACGCTTTGCCAGTTTTGAATTCAGCTCGAAACGCCAGAAGGTTTCCTGACGACACTGTTCCTGTTGTGGCTTGGGCGCTGCATAGTCATGATCTGCGTTATACCACTCCGCCAATTCCTTGCCGAAAATCCAGGCCATTTTCTTATTTTGTTCATGGCTGACAATAAAATGTGGAATGGCTAGCAGTTCAACATTGGCATTTGGATTCTGTTCATCATTGAGCAGGCTGGAACTGTGCAGGCTGATGCGCAGCGTTCCCTGTTTTTTTAGACCTTCCAACCAGATTTGAAAATGTTGTGCCAATAAATGTTGTGACAGCAGATCTCGGAAACGCAAATTGTGCTGGTTAAAAATGGCATGTTGTACCCAATGATTAAAGCTCAGATTCTGGCTGAGATATTCATTGCCATAGGTCACCAAAGTAAGCTGCTGTTTCCAAATCTGATCGAGTGCCATTGTTATTGATCTCATAGATATTGGCTTTATCTTATACTTTTTCTAAATATGGTTGCCAATCTAATTTTTCCTCTACAGGGAACTTCATCAATGCGCTTAAAAACTGTTAGAATATGGGGTTTTATTATATTTTTAAATTGTTGCTTTGAGAGTTACTATGTCACTGGAAGCCCTGACCACTGAAGCGCTCGCTGCGATTGCAGCAGCAGAGGACCTTGCTACACTCGATCAAGTACGAGTGCAATTTACAGGGAAGAAAAGCCAGCTCGCGGAACAATCCAAGGCACTGGGTAAAATGAACCCTGAAGAACGTAAAGTTTTCGGGGCAAAAATTCATGCTGTGCGTGAAGCCATCACTGGTGCATTAACCACACGCCAGGCCGAATTACAAAAAACTGCACTAGAACAAAAACTTGCCAGCGAAACGATTGATATTACCTTGCCGGGTCGTGGTCAAAGCGTAGGCAGTATTCATCCTGTGACTCAAGTGCAAGAACGTATTTGCCAGTTCTTTACCAAAGCCGGTTTCACTGTTGCGACAGGCCCTGAAGTTGAAGATGATTATCACAACTTTGAAGCGTTGAATATTCCGGGTCATCACCCTGCACGTGCAATGCATGATACTTTCTATTTTGATGCCAACCACTTGCTTCGTACCCACACTTCAGGTGTGCAAGTGCGTACTATGGAAAAGAATCAGCCGCCAATTCGTATTGTCTGCCCGGGTCGTGTATATCGCTGTGACTCTGACCAGACGCATTCGCCAATGTTCCATCAAATTGAAGGTTTATACGTGGCTGAGAACACCAGCTTTGCAGAACTGAAAGGTTTGCTGGTGAACTTGCTGAACGAATTCTTTGAAAAAGATTTAACTGTCCGTTTCCGTCCATCTTATTTTCCATTCACTGAACCAAGTGCTGAAGTGGATATCATGGATGAACGCGGTCGTTGGCTAGAAGTTTTAGGCTGCGGTATGGTGCATCCGAATGTGCTTCAGGCAGCAGGCATTGATCCTGAAAAATATAAAGGTTTTGCGTTTGGTTTAGGTGTAGAGCGTTTTGCCATGCTGCGTTATGGCATTAATGATTTGCGTATGTTCTACCAGAATGATGTGCGTTTCTTACGCCAATTTGCTTAAACGAATTTATTAACCTCTCTTGCGAAGCAGTGCTTCTCATCTCCTTTAAAAAAGGAGAGAACTCCGTGAAATGATTGGAGTTAGAGAGGGATTCAAAAAATTAGATTTATAGGTTTTTATAGAAATGAAAATTAGCGAAAATTGGTTACGCACCTGGGTCAACCCAGCAATTGACAGCGATACCTTATCTGACCAACTCACCATGCTCGGTTTGGAAGTGGATGAACTGGCGCCAGCGGCAAAACCATTTACGGGTGTGGTTGTGGGTGAAGTACTCACTGTAGAACAGCATCCGGATGCAGACCGTTTACGTGTGACTACAGTCAACATCGGTTCAGGTGAGCCTTTACAGATTGTCTGCGGTGCACCGAATGTACGAGCTGGCATGAAAGCACCTGTAGCCACCATTGGTGCAGTTTTACCGGGTGATTTCAAAATCAAGAAAGGTAAGCTTCGTGGTATCGAATCCCAAGGTATGCTGTGTGGTGCTTCTGAAATTGATCTTGAAGATAAAATTGATGGCCTTCTAGAACTACCTGCGGATGCACCCGTTGGCATGAATATCCGTGAATATCTAGACCTTGATGACAATGTCATTGATATCAGTATCACGCCTAACCGTGGTGACTGTTTCAGTATTCGTGGTATCGCACGTGAAATTGGTGTCATTAACCAGCTTGCTGTGACTGCACCTGAAATCAAGGAAGTCGCTGCAACCATCGTAGATGAAAAGAAAGTTGTAGTATCGACAGAAGGCTGCCCACGTTATTTGGGTCGTGTGATTAAAAACGTCAATACCAAAGCAGCGACCCCGGTATGGATGGAACGTGCACTTGCTCGTTCAGGTATCCGTCAGCACAGCATTTTGGTCGATATCACCAACTATGTCTTAATTGAATTGGGTCAACCATTACACGCATTTGATGGTGGCAAGGTTCAAGGTTCAGTGCATGTACGTCAAGCCACTACTGCTGAAAAACTGGTGTTGCTCAATGAACAAGAAGTTGAGTTATCTGATGATGTAATGGTGATTGCTGATGATGTGAAAGCATTGGCAATTGCCGGCATCATGGGTGGTTTATCTTCTTCTGTTACCGATGAAACCACGGAAATCTTCCTGGAATCTGCTTTCTTTGCGCCTTTACATATTGCGGGTCGTGCACGTAGCTTTGGTTTACATACCGATGCATCTCAGCGCTATGAACGTGGCGTAGATTTTGAATTACCACTTATTGCCATGCACCGCGCATCACAGCTGATTGCTGATCTTGCTGGTGGTGAGTTTGGTCCAATTACTGTTGCAGAAAAAACGGAGCTTTTACCAAAACGTGAAGCGATTGAGCTGAATCAAGCTCAAGTGGATCAGTTATTGGGTTACAAAGTTGAATCTGACTTTATTACCGATGCACTGCAACGCTTAGGTTGTGTGGTGACTGTAAAAGCACAAGGTGAGTGGACTGTAGTTCCTCCATCACATCGCTACGATATGGCGATTTACCAAGACCTGATTGAAGAAGTTGCCCGTATTCATGGTTATGACAACATTCAGATCAGCTTGCCAGTGATTGATGTAAAACTTGCCAAACATCAAGATCAGTTTGAATTGCCACAACTTCGTCAAACCCTGGTGACTTTAGGTTATCAGGAAGCGATCAGTTTCAGCTTTGCCGATGCTAAACTTGAAAAACAGTTGAATCCTGCGGTCAATCCGTTGATGTTGGCCAACCCGATTTCAAGCGAACTGGCGGCAATGCGTTCGACTTTGTTATCCAGCTTGATTCCATGTGTGCAATACAATATTAACCGTCAGCAAAACCGCGTACGTTTCTTTGAACTGGGTTTACGTTTTGATTATCAGGATGCACAAAGCATTCATGATCTAAAACAGATTCCGACTTTGGCTTTAATTGCAGTCGGTGCTAAAACAACTGAATCTTGGCATGGTAAGGCTCTACCGATGGATTTCTTTGACTTAAAAGGTGAAGTTGAGGAAATTCTGGCAGCTGGACGGGTTCAAGTGGAATATGTTCGTTCAGAGCGTAGCTGGTTGCATCCTGGACAATCAGCTGAAATTCTGGTTGATGGTCAGTCTGTTGGTTATCTGGGTCGTTTACATCCCTCTTTGGAAGACGAACTTGATTTGGGCATGACTTGGGTTGCCGAACTTGATCAAAAGGCTGTTTTGCAAACTTATGTATCTAATTTTACAGAATTATCACGTTTTCCATCAGTAAGACGTGATATTGCGCTTTTAATTAGTGATAAGATTAATGTTAGCGAAATTCAGGGACTTATCGAAAAAACAGGTGGGGAGCTGCTAGACTCGACATGGTTATTCGATGTGTATACTGGACAAGGGGTAGAAGAAGGGAAACGCTCACTGGCATTTGCCCTTCTCTGGCAGCATCCAAGCCGTACATTGGAAGATGCTGAAATTAAATCAGGTATGGATAATATCCTTCAAGTGTTGGAAAACACTTACCAAGCGACATTGAGGGCTTCATGACAGCACTAACAAAAGCAGAAATGGCTGATCATTTAAGTGAGCTCACGAGTTTAAACCGTCGTGAAGCTAAACAAATGGTCGAATTGTTCTTTGATGAGATTAGCCAAGCGCTAATCTCGGGCGAACAGGTTAAACTTTCGGGGTTCGGTAACTTTGAGTTGCGTGACAAGCGTGAACGTCCAGGCCGTAACCCGAAAACTGGCGAGGAAATTCCAATTTCAGCACGCCGTGTAGTCACATTCCGCGCAGGGCAGAAATTCCGCCAGCGTGTAGGAAATGAGCAGATCGATTGATCTGCTCTTTTTTTGCTATAAGATTTGTATATAAAAGCGTTATTTGTGGAGTAGAGCCTAAGTATTTGAGAGATTCAGCCCTTTGTAATTTAA
Organism: Acinetobacter sp. YH01018; assembly: GCF_013420295.1. Lineage (NCBI taxonomy): Bacteria > Pseudomonadati > Pseudomonadota > Gammaproteobacteria > Moraxellales > Moraxellaceae > Acinetobacter > Acinetobacter sp. YH01018. The sequence goes on along the minus strand of NZ_VOYL01000003.1, from coordinate 24,092 downwards.
TTGACAATCGGGATTAGAAATCAATTCTGTACTTAGAATAGGGAGAGGTACAATTGTTTTTATAGAATTGAACTTTATTTTAGTCATAAAAAAAGAGAGCCAATGGCTCTCTTTTTTGTACTGAATAATCGTAAAGATTATTTAGCAGCAGAAGCAGCAGCTTCAGAAGCTGGAGCAGCGTCAACAGCAGAAGCAGCAGCTTCAGTAGCAGCAGAAGCTTCAACAGTAGCAGCAGAAGCAGCAGCAGTAGCTTCAGAAGCGGCTACAGTAGCTTGAGATGCAGCAGCATCAGCAGCAGGAGCTTCTTCAGTTTTTTTAGCACAACCAACGAAAGCTAAAGTAGTAGCAACTGCAGCAGCAATAGCGATTTTTTTGAATAACATGGCATCACTCTCTAAAATATGAGATTAAAAAAAACCTATGTTAGCCTGTTGAGTGCTTTTATTCTTCCTAAAATCTGTTAGGCAGTAACAATGCAGAGGCAGTCTAACTGGTCTGCGAATATGCTATCACTGCGCATTTTGAATTGCTACTAGGGGGCTAGTAAAAAATGCAAAAAAAGATAAAAAATGAGCGTTTTTTTAACAGAAAATAACAATCAATCGGAGAGTTTATATTGGATAAATACTAAATAACTCGCTAAAAATTATGGTTTTTTAAAGTTAATATTTTTAACAGGTATGAAATTTTCCCTTAAGTTTACAAAGAAAAGACTTGATTGTAGCTTTATGTAAATAAAGTCAACCAAATAAAAAGGCTATCGTTAGAGATAGCCTTTTATAGAAAAAAAGAATAATGCTGTGTTTAGTTGGTCGCTTTACGCTTCATTTGATCGAAGAAATCATCATTGGTTTTGGTTTCTTTCATACGATCCAGCAAGAATTCCATGGCAGCCAGTTCATCTTGAGTATGCAACAATTTACGCAAAATCCATACTTTACGTAAGTTGTCTTCAGACATCAGGCGTTCTTCACGGCGAGTACCGGATTTTTTGATATTCATTGCAGGGAATACACGTTTTTCGGCAATGCGGCGATCAAGCGTAATTTCCTGGTTACCGGTTCCTTTGAATTCTTCGTAAATCACTTCATCCATTTTACTACCGGTTTCAATCAGGGCAGTAGAGATGATGGTCAATGAGCCGCCTTCTTCAATGTTACGTGCAGCACCGAAGAAACGTTTTGGGCGCTCTAAGGCATGCGCATCCACACCACCAGTCAACACCTTGCCTGAAGAAGGGATGACAGTGTTATAGGCACGCGCTAAACGAGTAATCGAGTCCAGTAGAATTACCACATCTTTCTTGTGTTCTACCAGACGTTTTGCTTTTTCAATGACCATTTCAGCCACTTGTACGTGACGTGCTGGGGATTCATCAAAAGTTGAAGCAATCACTTCACCACGAACGGTACGTTCCATTTCGGTTACTTCTTCAGGACGTTCGTCAATCAGCAGCACGATCAGGAAACATTCAGGATTGTTACGGACAATCGACTGTGCGATGTTTTGTAACAACATGGTTTTACCCGCTTTTGGTGGCGCAACGATAATAGAACGTTGGCCTTTACCAATCGGGGCCACCAAGTCCACTACACGTGCAGTCAAATCTTCAGTCGTACCGTTACCCAGTTCCATCACCAATTGTTCAGTCGGGAACAATGGGGTCAAGTTTTCAAACAGGATTTTGTTGCGCGAGTTTTCAGGCGTGTCGTAGTTAATTTGATTAACTTTTAAAAGCGCAAAATAGCGTTCGCCTTCTTTGGGTGGGCGAATTGTGCCAGTAATGGTATCACCGGTGCGTAAGTTGAAACGGCGAATTTGCGATGGGCTGACATAAATGTCATCTGGGCCTGCAAGATAAGAGCCCGCTGCTGAGCGGAGGAAACCAAAACCATCAGACAGAATTTCCAGAACACCATCACCAAAAATCTCTTCGCCATTCATTGCATGGCGTTTTAAGATGGCAAAAATGATGTCTTGCTTGCGGTTACGAGCCATTCCTTCCAGGCCCATAAACTCGGCAATTTTGATGAGTTCGCCAATCGGTTTTTTCTTGAGTTCAGTTAAATTCATAGGGGGTCAGATAGAATTAAAATTCTGGGATAGAGATGAGAAAAGGGAGCAACATTCAGCCGCTTACACGCAATAAACGTAACGCAATTGTATTTGCACAATAACAATCCAGAGGTCTGATTCATTGTTTCGAAGAGAAAAGTGTAAAAACAATTTCTGTTGCCGAGCGGCGATCTTATGTGTTGTGTCTTGTAAGAAAATGACGGATTAGAAATCCTTTATTCCTTGAACAAGCAATATAAGAGCTAATCGTATTTTTGTCAATTTATAGACGAAAAAAATACGCTATCTGGTGATAGCGCATTGGATTCAATTACACTGTTTTTAAATTAGATATTTTCTTCAATAAAAGCAGTTAATTTAGATTTTGGCGCAGCACCGACTTGTTGAGCGACAACTTCGCCATTTTTAAACATCAATAGTGCAGGAATGTTGCGGATATTGTAGTTTACGGCAGTCGCTTCACAAGCAGTTACGTCAACTTTAACAACTTTTACTTTGCCTTCGAATTCTGTAGATAATACTTCAAGTACAGGTGCAATAGCTTTACAAGGTGCACACCAGCCTGCCCAGAAATCGACAAGTACAGGAATGTCAGATTGTAAAACGTCAGCTTCGAAGTTCGCATCAGTTGTGTTTACGATATTGCCAGACATGGAATGCTCCAAATAAATTTTAAGTTAGTTCTATAACTATAAGTATTACATAGCCTCGTTTAACTATGTAGAGGGATATGTAAATTTTCAATCATTATATTGAGTTTGTCTAATTGATGCTCACGATATTGATTATCGTGTCCTACAATTGTTTAAGCGATTAAAAAAATTAAAAACTGCTTCAGTTGAACTGATAAATGGCTTTTAAATTGCATGCATGTGAATTACTCTAAGCACAATTCTTATAGGTTTGTTTGAATAATGTCTGATTTTTTGATTGATGAAGAGTTACTTGCTGCCATCGATATGGGGTCGAACAGCTTTCACTTGGCGATTGCACGTGTAGATCATGGCGAAGTAAAAAAAGTGGCTTCAATGTCAGAAAAAGTACAATTGGCCGCGGGTTTAGATGAAAACAAAAATTTGACTGAGGCGGCACAGCAACGAGGTCTAGCCTGTCTGGCACGTTTTGTCGGGCGTTTAAGTTCTGTACAGGCCAACCGGTTGCGTATTGTCGCCACCAATGCTTTACGTCAGGCCAAGAATGGTCATGAATTTATTCAAAAAGCAGCAGAGATTTTACCTAAACCGATCGAAATTATTGCCGGTCGTGAAGAAGCTCGTCTGATTTATTTAGGTGTATCGCATACCATGGCCAATAGTGGCCGCCGCCTGGTGATTGACATTGGTGGTGGATCAACTGAACTGATTATCGGCGAGGCATTCGAGCCGATCCATACTGAATCTGTACAAATGGGATGTGTGGCCTTCACCAAAGCCTATTTTATGGAGGGTGAGATCAATCAGAAAAGTTTCGATAAAGCGGTGACCGCTGCCCGTAAGGAAATTTCAGGCATTGCCAATACCTATAAAGCCGCCGGTTGGGATACTGTGGTGGGTTCAAGCGGAACAATTAAAGCTTGTCGTCAGATTACCGTGAATATGGGCTGGAGCAATGAAAAAGAAGAGCTCACCCGTGAAGGTCTGGAAAAACTCAAAGACAAGCTGCTCAAATACAAGCACGTGACCGAAATGGAATTTGATGGCCTGAAAGAAGACCGCCGAGCAGTTTTGCCAGCAGGGATTGCCATTTTATATGCGGTATTTGATGTGCTGGGGCTGGACAAACTGGTTTATTCAGATGGTGCGTTACGTGAAGGTGTCATGTATGACCTGCTTGGTCGTTTCCAGCATGAAGACGTTCGCGACCGTTCTGTGCATGCTTTAATGGGACGCTATAACGCAGATAGCAAACAGGCTGAGCGTGTAGTCAATACGGCACAGCAATTGTTTAATGGCGTTGCACAATCATTAAATTTAACTAATGATGACAGTGACTTACTGCGTCGTGCTGCATATTTGCATGAGATTGGCCTGGCGATTAGTCACAGTGGTTACCATCGCCATGGGGCTTATTTATTGCAGCATTCGGATATTCCGGGTTTCTCGCAAATTGACCAAAACCATTTGTCACATTTGGTCGCTCATCACCGTCGTAAACTTCGTGGCGATGCACGGGTTGATGTTGCTAAGGTCGGTGGTAGCAAACTTGTGTACTTATGTCTATTGCTGCGTTTAGCAGTTTTACTGAATCATAGTCGTAGTGATGAGATGCTTCCTGCCATTGAATTAAGTATCATCAATGAGCAACAATGGCAGCTCAGCGTTTCTGGCGATGCCAAACAATGGCCTTTGCTTGTAGCAGACTTGCATGATGAACAGATGCAGTTTAAGCATTGGGATATTGAATTGAATATTCAGTCGGAACAATTTATCTATTAACAAGTGATTGGTTAACAAGGTATTGTTAATTTAGGGATAATGGTCGACCTATGAAAAATAAAGCTGCTCAATCTAAAGCATGGACAACGGTTCAAATTGCACGTCATCCAGAACGTCCGCAATTCCTGGATTATGTTGGTGAAATCTTCACTGAATTCGATGCTTTACATGGAGATCGGGTATTTGGTGATGATGGTGCGATGATCGGTGGCTTGGCACGTTTTAATGGTCAGCCAGTGATGATTGTTGGGCAACATCGTGGTCGCAGCACTCGTGAAAAATTGCAACACAACTTCGGTATGAGTAATCCCGAAGGTTACCGTAAAGCACAGCGTTTACTCGACATGGCTGAACGTTTTAAACTGCCAGTATTCACTTTTATCGATACCATGGGTGCATATCCTGGGGTCGGTGCGGAAGAACGTGGTCAGGCAGAAGCGATTGCCACTAGCCTTGCACAGCTTTCAAGCCTGAAAGTTCCGGTAGTTGCGACCGTTTTAGGTGAAGGCGGTTCAGGTGGCGCACTCGGTATTGGTGTGGCGGATCGCGTGGTGATGTTGTCTCACAGTATCTATTCGGTGATTTCTCCTGAAGGTTGTGCATCCATTTTATGGAAAACAGCAGAGAAAGCGGAACAAGCCAGCGAAGCCTTGGCATTAACTGCAGAGAAATTAAAACAACTTGGTATTGTTGAATATGTGGTGGATGAAGGTGAAGGCGCACATTTGCAGCCTGAAAAAGTGATGCAAGATCTTAAAGATGTGTTACAACAGGCTTTAGAAGAATTGCAATCGATGGATGCGAATGAGAGATGCGAAGCACGTTACCAGCGCTTAATGAAGTTTGGCAGCGACAATTCCGGTCTGGCATCTTAAAACAAATCCAGTGCTTTTCTCCTGAAAGCACTTTCTTGATTGGATGTAGTGGCGGCATGGATTCCATGCTGCTATTGCGTTTAATGTCTGATTTATTTCCTGAAAAAATCCGTGCGATCTATGTCGATCACCAGTTGCAAAAAAATAGTGCAGACTGGGGGGAATTTGTATCTGATCAATGTGCAGCGCTGAATGTACCGTGTATTGTTGAAGCCGTTGAAGTGCAAGATGGCAACCTGGAACATCAGGCACGTAACGCGCGTTATCAAGCTTATTCAAAACATTTAAAAGCCAATGATATCTTGGTCTTGGCGCATCATCAGCAAGATCAGGCCGAAACCTTGATGCTACGCTTGCTTTCGGGTGCCGGCGTACATGGTTTATCCGCCATGAAGCAGGTCGATGTACGAAAGCAATTCACCATTTGGCGACCACTGCTCGATATTTCCCGTGAGCAGATTGGCCAATGGGCCACTCAGCTGAATGTGCAAAATATTGAAGATCCCACCAATTTAGATACCCATTACGATCGGGCTTGGTGCCGTCATGAATTGTGGCCGCTGTTGCAACAACGTTATCCAAAAATGCAACAGGCACTCAGCCGCACCAGTTATCTCATGCAGGATGCGGAAGATATTTTGCTGGACGTATTACAGCAGGATTTAAACCATTGCGGATCGGCAACTGAACTAGATTTAGAAAAGTTATCCCAATTATCAAGTGCACGGCAAAAGCAATTGCTCTCTGCCTGGATGAAAGGGCAGGATACTTATCGCCCGAGTTTTGAAATGGTGCAACGCTTGTTGCTTGAAGTGATTGGCTCCAAATCTGATGCACAGGCGGCATTGCACTGGAATCAATATTATTATGTGCGTTATCAGCAAAAAATTTTCCGCTTAAGTGCCGCAGAATATCTGGCTGAAAAAAATCAATCGAATAGTTCCGAACAAACCATCTGTGTAGCGTTAGGGCAAAAGATAGAAACTCTTTCAGGAGATTATCTTGCTGAAACTGCAAAAATAGGTCTGTCAGCAGCATTGCTGGGCAAAAAACTGGATCTGGTGATGCGCAAAGGTGGAGAAAAAATTCATTTATATGGGCGAGTCGGTGCCTGGCCATTAAAAAAAGCCATTCAGGAAGCACAAATTTTTCCCTGGCAGCGTTATAGAATTCAAATATTAAGCATAGATAATGTTATGCTTGGTGTTTTTACACCAAAAGGGTTTTGGTTAGCCCAATCTGAATATTGTGAAATCGGTGGATGGCAACCAAATTTGATCTCTTAGTTAAAAAATTCTAAGTCGAGTATGAATCCATGAGTGCAGCTTTAAATTGTAATATTAGTTTTATTGGTGGCGGTAATATGGCCCAAGCCTTGATTGGCGGGCTGATTTCGCGTGGCTTGCCGCCAACACGTATTACAGTTTCTGATCCGGTCGAAAAAGTCCGTCTTTTATTAACAGAAAAAGATGTACATGTGACGGATGACAATATTGCTGCCATTCGTGATGCCGATATCGTACTTTTTGCAGTGAAACCGCAAGTACTGGCCAGCGTATTAAAACCGCTTAAAGGTTTGTTTGAAGGCAAACTGGTGATGTCGATTGTGGCTGGGGCTGAAATCGCGACTATTGCCAACCTGCTAGAAACCAATCGAATTGTTCGTGTTATGCCCAATACACCTGCTTTGGTGCAAACAGGAGCACATGGCCTGTATGCAACGGAAGCGGTGAATGCACAGGATCGTGAATTGGCCAGTCAGGTTTTGGCTGCAACCGGTTTAACCATTTGGGTCAATTCAGAAGCACAAATTGATGCTGTAACGGCAGTATCTGGCTCTGGTCCGGCTTATTTCTTCTATATGATGGAAAGCATGATTCGTGCAGGCAAAAACCTGGGTCTGGATGAAAAAGTGGCGACTGCATTGACATTGCAAACAGCATTGGGTGCCGCACAAATGGCGATTACCAGTTCAAATACACCTGCAGAATTGCGCAAAAATGTGACCTCTCCAAATGGTACGACTCAAGCTGCACTGGAAATATTCGATCGTGCGCAAATCTCTCAAAATATTCAGGCCGCTTTGGCTGCCGCGCAAAAGCGCAGTCAAGAACTTGCTCAAGAGCTAAGTGAAAGTAGCAAATAACTCGTTTTTATTTAGGAAAGTTCCAGTATGGGTGCAAATTCTGCGCTGATTTTTGGCATTATTATTAACGTAGCGATTTTGCTCGTATTCTTTCGTTTTCTGATGCAGCTTGCAGCGGTGAATGCTTATAATCCTGTCGTCATGTCTACTGTGAAAGCGACAAAAATCGTCGATCTGTTTGGGCGTATTTTTCCCACCTTGGCAAAAGGTCGTGTCAATTCGGCAGCCTTGGCTTTGGTGGTGCTTTTATATTTACTCAAGATTTTTGGGGTAATGTACCTTTCAGGTGCTATGCCGAACAGTCCGGTACATCTGGTGATTTTGACCTTTGTCACCATGATTCAGGATCTGATCCGCTTCTGTCGTTACCTGATTTTTGCAACGATTATTTTAAGCTGGGTGGTGATGTTTACTCAATCTCGCTCACCGTATATTGAAGTCATTCAAGAGCTGGCAGAACCATTGTTGGCTCCGTTCCGCCGTATTTTGCCGAATATGGGTATGATTGACCTGTCGCCAATTGTTGCCTTCTTGGCATTGTATATTGCCGAAATTATTATGAATGAAGTGGCGATTGTACTTCTGACTGGGCTATAACATTCAGGTAGTAAAAAAGGACTCTCTTTGAGTCCTTTTTTTATTGTGAAATAAAATAATTTTAAATCAGGATATTAGTGGATGAATAGCGAACTTGAACCTCAATTTATGCTTATTGATCATGAAGCTGATGCATATTTGGCAACGATAAAAATCGCAAGAGAATTATTGGATATTTTTAAAGAAAATTTAGAAAAAGTATCTGAAGGTGATTTTGCATGCGTCAAATTTTATATTCCAGTTAGCCTTGATTCCGAAGAGGGTGCGAATATCTGGCTGATGACGCCATTTTTTGAAGATCACTTTTGCTTTGCACGTCCTTTTGAATTGCCAGAAGAATTTACATGGATTCAGATTGGACAGTGGCTGAAATTCAGTGAGTTTGATCTTTTGGATTGGTATATTTTAAAGCAGAATGGGGAAATGATAGGAGGATATTCATTACGCCATCAGCGTTCCAAGCTTTCTGCAGAACAGCAGGTAGAGTTTGATCAGCGTGTAGGAGTAACCCGATTTATTGATTTATAATCTTTTTCTATGATGAAATAAAATATATTGGATTGAATAAAAAGGATTTTTTACGCTATATCGTTTATGTAGTTTAAATGGAAAAGTTCTTCAAGTTGATTAAAGAACTTCTCTCTTTTGGATTGAAAATACATTTTGAGGAGGCTCATCATCTATAAAGATGAAAAATGAATCTCCCCTAACCCCTCTTTATAAAAGAGGGGAAATTTCTGGATTAGTGCGCCTCATCCCAGTTATTGCCTTTACCCACTTCGACAATTAGCGGTACTGAAAGCTGGATCACCGATTGCATCACTTCTGCCAGTTTCGGTGCCAGTTCATCGGCAATGTCGGCATCGACTTCAAACACCAATTCATCGTGTACTTGTAACAGCATTTTAGCTTGATCTTTAGGCAACATTTTATCCACTTCAATCATGGCTATTTTAATGATGTCAGCAGCGCTGCCTTGAAGCGGAGCATTGATGGCCGCACGTTCGGCACCTTTACGTACCATCATGTTACGGGCATCAATATCCGGCGTATATAAACGGCGACCTAGAATGGTTTCCACAAAACCTTGTTCCAAAGCCACCTGACGCGTACGTTGCATGTACTCATAAATGCCCGGATAACGATGGAAATATTGCTTGATATAGTTTTGCGATTCTTCACGGGTAAAGCCCAATTGACGAATCAGACCAAATTCGGACATGCCATATAAGAGACCGAAGTTAACGGCTTTGGCCTGACGACGCTGGTCATTGGTGACGTCTTCCAGTGCAATACCCAGAACTTCAGCTGCAGTACGGCGGTGTACATCCTGACCATGCTTAAAAGCATCAACCAAAGCTTCATCCTGGGAAAGATGCGCCATTAAACGCAGTTCAATCTGTGAATAATCGGCAGCTAGCAAAACCCGACCTTCAGGTGCAATAAAGGCTTTACGAATCTGACGGCCAATTTCTTCACGTACCGGAATGTTTTGCAGGTTGGGATCGGTTGAGGACAAACGACCTGTTGCCGTTAAAGCCTGATGGTAGCTGGTATGCACACGCCTGCTGTCATTGTTGGCCTGTTTTTGCAAGCCATCGGTATAGGTGCTTTTCAGTTTGGAAAGACCGCGATACTGCAAAATTAAATCAGTAATCGGGTGGTCGATTTTTTCCAGAATACTTTCACTGGTGCTGTATTGACCGGTTGCTGTTTTTTTGCCGCCTTTCAGACCGAGTTTGTCAAACAGGATTTCACCGACCTGTTTCGGCGAGCTGACATTAAACGGCTGACCGGCCATTTCAACAATCTGGTTTTCCAAGTCTTGAATGGTATTGGAGAAATCGACACTCAACTGATCTAAAAATTTCAGGTCCAGCTCGATGCCGTTTTCTTCCATGATGGTCAGCACACGCGCTACCGGCATTTCAATATTGTGCAAAATATTGTTCAGCTCAGGAATGGCCTGCAATTTTTTCGACAATACCTCGTATAGACGATAGGTGACATGTGCATCTTCCGCCGCATAATGCGCCGCTGTTTCAATGTCGATCTGGTTAAAGGTCTTCTGTTTAACGCCTTTGCCTGCAATTTGTTCAAAGGTGGTGGTCAAATGACTCAAATACACACGAGCAACATCATCCATGCCATGACGGGTCGCCACAGAATTTAAAACATAGGATGCCAGCATAGTATCGAAATACCAGCCTTGCAGTTCGATGCCGTGATTTTGCAGAATATGGGCATCATATTTTAAATGATGACCAATTTTTTCAACCGCAGGATTTTCTAAAATCGGTTTGATTTGCGCCAGGATAGTTTCACGATTCAGCTGTTCCGGTGCCCCTTCATAGTCATGGGTCAGTGGAATGTAATAGGCATCGTTGGCATCAAAAGCCAGTGAAAAGCCGACCATTTCCGCTACGCGATAATCCAGACTGGTGGTTTCGGTATCAAAAGCAAAACGTTTGGCGCTGCTTAAACGCTGGAACAGGTTGTCCCAGTCCGCTTGAGTCAAAATGGTGTGATAAGTGGCTTTACCCAGTTGATCATCTATACTCGTCAGCTCTGCCTCATCTTCAGTATTAATGACAGCTGTGGTATCGATTGTTGTTTCAATACTCTTGGCTGCCTGTTTATAGACTGAATTATTCGGATTATTCGGATGATCCAGAGACTGTAACTGGTTACGGAATTCAAGTTCGGTATATAGGCGACGCAGTTCTTCAACATTCGGATCACCGAGTTTCAGGTCTTCATAACAAAGACCCATATCCAGGTCGCAAACGATACTGGCCAACTGATGATCCAGGGTAATGCCTTCGACATTGTCTTTAATGCTTTGACCGACTTTGCCTTTAATTTTATCGACATTTTCCAGAATGCCGCCAATCGAGCCGTATTCGGTCAACAGTTTGGCCGCAGTTTTCGCGCCGACACCCGGTACGCCACGGATGCCATCTGAGGTGTCACCCATCAAGGTCAAATAGTCGACAATCTGGTTGGGCCATACCCCGAACTTTTCAAAGACAGCATTCACATCCATCGGCTTGTCTTTAAAGCTGTCTTCCAGGGTCACTTTATCGGTGACCAGCTGTGCCATGTCTTTATCGCCGGTCGAGATTAGCACCTGATAACCTTTGGCTTCTGCGCGTTTAGCCAGGGTGCCGATCACGTCATCTGCTTCGGCGCCAGGAAGGGTGTGTAAAGGAATGCCCAAAGCACGAATCAGGTTATGAAGATAGGGAATCTGCTGAGACAGTTCATCCGGCATGCTTGGACGGTCACCCTTGTAAATGGGCGAAAGCTGATGACGGAACGTCGGTTCAGGCGTATCAAAAATCACCGCCATATGCGTCGGCTGGATACGGCGCATCAATTTTTGAATTGCAGAAATGGCACCACGAATTGCATTGGTCTGTAAACCAGTCGAAGTGGTTAGTGGTGGCAGTGCATGGTATGCACGAAATAAAAAATATGAGCCATCGACCAAAACAAATGGTGGCATTGAAAGATTCCTAATTCAAATATCGGCCTTATTGTACGTGATTTTGCACATGAACATAGACACATCATTCAAGATGCGTGTTACCGAATATCTGATGAATGCTTAAAAATCAAAGTCACAGCTGTTGTATCATCGAATCAATCAGGATTGAGATAAAGAAAAAATGGGGAAAGGACAGAGCGAAATCCGGATGATTTGGCTGATGGTATTGATTATTGTCGGGGTGGGGGCCTGGTTTTTGGATGTACGCATCTTCACCTATTTGTGTGGCTTGGCCTTTGTCATGAGCCTGATGCAATATGTCGATGCGATCCAGTCCCCGGCAGCACAAATTGCTGTAGAAACAAATATTTCATTTCAGGAAAGCTCTAAAGTTCCTTTATATCTGTGTTCAATTGTTGCCATTGTCGGCGGTATTCTGGATTGGGAGTTTGCCGTCGGGCTGGGTATCACGGCGTGGATTTTTTTCTTTCTCAGATGGCTGCGCCGTTTAGAAGGCTTATTAAACCAGATTCAAACGCAATTGCAGCACACTCAAACGCTGGCTTCTCCGGTTGTTGAAAATCCACCGTCTCAGCCTCCTGAATCTCAGCCTGCATCATCGTCATCGGAATTGATTGAACAGTTAAAGCAGTGGATTTTTCAAGGTAATCCGGTGTTAAAAGTTGCGATCTTGGTGCTGGTCATTGGCATCATCTTGTTGCTACGTTTTGCCACCGAAAATTGGCAACTCAGTCTGGCGATGAAACTGGCGATTGTTGCAGCGGTCAGTGGGGCAGTGACCGGGCTTGGTTATTGGATGCAGAGTAAAAACCGCAGTTTTGCCCAGGCTCTGGAAGGATTGGGGTTAGCGGCCTTATTTTTGACGCTGTTTTTTGCCTATTACAATGTGGTGATTCCGACGCTCGCCATCGCTGGACTGTGTTTTGCCTTCATCATGGGCGTAACTCTGATTCTCAGCTTAAAACAGCAATCCATTGAACTGGCGTTGATGGCGATGATCATTGCCTATATTGCACCTTTTACCTTGCCGGTCCGCAACGTGACCGCAATTGAACTGACTGCTTATTATGTGGTGATCAATCTGGCCGTTGCGATCCTCAGTACCTTACGCCCGTGGAAAATGCTGAATCAAATCGCATTTTTAATGACAGTGATTGTGGGCGGTGGTTATGCTTTTTATCGTGGAGAGGAATTTGAACGAAATGCTTTAACCTTATTGGTTGCGGTGCATACTGCAATCTTTGTCTGGTTGAGTTTCCGTTTTAGCCAGCTGCTGGCCAAAGAAGATCTGGTTCAGTTCAAACTGAAACCTGCTTTGGATATCGCCCTGATTTTTGGTGCGCCTCTGGTTGGTTATATTTTTATTTATTTGATGCATTTTGAAGAAACGCGCTGGCAGGCCGGAGCGAGTCTGGCCTTTACTGCCGTGTATGCAGGCTTGTATCAACTGTCAAAACACCATCAGGCGGTGCAACTGATTTCACAAAGTTATTTCAGTTTAATGCTGATTTTCCTGGCCCTAATTCCACCAATTCTGTTGCATAAACAATGGAGTGTAATTGGTTGGGCGGTGGAAGGGCTGATCATTTTTACTTATGCCCTGTATCGTCAGTCGGATATCAGTCGCTATCTGGCCATGGGACTGATGATTGTTGCTGGTTTATCCAGTTTGTATTACCTGGTGGAGCTAAATGAATTTCCTAATCAAATGTATTGGGGCTTATGCCTGAGTTATTTCGCCGTGGTTTTGGTGGCGAATAGCCGGGAGTCCTTTAGACAGCAACTGAGCAGTTCCACGATAGCCTTCCACTGTTTGCAGATGCTGTCAGCCACGACCATGTTGATTGTGCTGTTACTCGATGAAATTGAGCATTCCAGTCAGCTGGTGATGAGCCTGTTGATTGTCAGTGGATTCTATCTGCTGATGAATGAGTTGATGCTGCGTTGCAAGGCCACCTGGACCTGGCTATTTCCGAAATGGCTGGGGCTGATTCCGGTGTTTGTTTTTGCCCTGATTATTGTGATTGATCAAAGTCAGCAGGGCATCATTATTTGGCCGACCATGTTTGACCGTCTGGGTTTTGCACTTTCCGGATTGATGTTGACTGCATTGTGGCTGCGTCCGATGTTGGGTGTGCGAACTGAAAAAGAGTGGGTCAGTTTTGGCACCCTGACCAGTCTGGCCATGACCAGCTTAACCCTGCTTCCGGGCATGCCTTATATCAGTGTGGTGGTTCTGCCTTTACTGTTCTGTGCCTGGTGTTATTGGCAGCTAGATAATCCAGACTGGAAAATGTTCTGGCAAGCCCGCAGCAGTTTGGTGCTGATGGCAACCTGGATTGTCTGTTCGCAATTGTTTACCCAGCAAGCTTTTCAGGGCTATATTCTACCGATCATCAATCCTTTTGATCTGGTCAGTATTGCCATGCTGGCGGGTTTTATCTGGATGTTGTCCTTGCAGCTGAAATTGGGACTGGATAAAGGCATGGTTGCCGTGCTGATGGTGCTGAGTTTGCTCTGGCTTAGCAGCTATATTGTGCTGCGAGCATTGCATGTTTATTTAAACACGCCGTTTAATGAAATGGCGGTGTGGGGAAATGCAACCGTTCAACTGAGTCTGACTTTGTTATGGGTCAGTTTGGCCTTTATAACCATGAGTCTGGCCAGCCGAAAACAGTTGCGTTCAGTCTGGATTTTGGGCGGTAGTATTCTGGTGATTGTAACCTTGAAACTGGTGCTGTTTGACCTGTCGCATATTGGCACCTTAACCCGGGTGATTTCATTCCTGGGTGCAGGCTTTGTGATGCTGATGATCGCCTATATTGCACCGATTCCAATTCAGATAAAAAATAAGGTATAGATAAATGAAAAATTGTTGGGCAAATGGTTTAGGTAATTGTAGTGATCAAATATCGTTAGAGCATTACATCTCTCAGGGAATTTTTGATGATAAATCAATAATAGTACAAGGTTTTAGCTGGTGTTTAGATAAGCCAGCACGAATTGGGATAGCATCATTTGGCGCGAATATTTTATGTACAAAGCATAATAATGAATTGGGTGAATGTATTGATTTAGAAGGTGTAAAACTCATTAAATTTTTACAAAACCCGTCTAATAAGGAAAATAGCCTAATAATAAAAAATGACCTTTTTGAAAGATGGTTATTAAAAACAGCAATTAATTTAAGTATAAAAGAAAATTGTTTTATTGGTGTGGGAATGAATAATTCTGAAAAGAATAAAGTTCCTGATTATTTACTACATATAGCTTTCAATAAAAATATTTTCTCTTATGAAATGGGGTTATATATCTTACCGGCAGTAGTCCAGTCTTCTGTTCAGAATAGTGTTATTGCTATAGTTCCATTTTTGAAAAATGATGAAATTGGTGGTTTTTATTTTAATTTGTATGGTTTAGGTTTTTTCTTATCTTTATTTCCCGGCCATACTCCCCCTTCTTTATATGAAATAGGTATTGAAAATGACCTTCTGCCTTCCGAGCATCTTAATGTAACACCAATATACAGACCAAATGAAATTCAGATTGAACATAATTTTGTGATTAAAAAAATTATGTTTCGTTAGAAATAATAAAAGGCCCTAAGCGTTATTGGGCCTTTTATTATTTAACCCGAATCCTGTTTAAGCCATTGATCCCATAATTTGAATTTTTGGCTTATTTTGATGGGTAAGTTGATATGCGCATAACGATGCATAGATTCCACTGAGAAATCCAGAAATACTACGTGATTTGCTTGTAACCAGATTGTATTGACCTTTCAATAAGCTGAATAAGGTTTCTATTTTATTGCGCTGTTTCAAGTGATATCCATCAGATTCAGAAAGCTGTATAGACTGCATGTTCTTTCGATGATAGGTAATTAAATCAATACCTTGATCTTTTAATCTATGCTTCGTTTCCTGACTGATATAGCCACGATCTCCATACAGCTTTGCTTCCATACCTTTAACCAATTCCTCAACCATTTTGATGTCGGCTATATGTCCATTGGATACTGATATAGCCACGATCTCCATACAGCTTTGCTTCCATACCTTTAACCAATTCCTCAACCATTTTGATGTCGGCTATATGTCCATTGGATAAAGCAGAGCAAGCTATTTCTCCAAATTGATTCATCACAATATGTAATTTACAGCCATAAAACCATCCCATTGAGCTTTTACCACGAGATGCGATTTTGGCTAATGATTTATGACGCTGGATGCGTTGATTTTTACAAACTGGCAGAGTCGTTGAATCAATCCATAAATATTGACTCTGTTGACCTTTCGTCAAAGCTACATGTAAAGCATGTAGCGCCAATTGATGCATATTGATCAGGTGGATCATCCTTTGGTAACAGGGTAAGCTTTTAAATAAATGTCTTTTATCCTGTTTCAACCATGAGAAGAATGCTTTGAAATTATTGAAATGAGAGCATTTATACCAAACAGCGATAAAGATGATTTCTGAAATAGTTAATTGTGCAGCTCGGATTCTTGAGTAGCGACAGCTTTGCTTGAGGAATTTCCAATAAGTTGCTTCAAATTTAATAAAGAAATCATCAATTACACAGAATAATTGGGTACTATTAAACATCAGGACTAGAGTTGTGAGTTTTGTGTGGTAACTCAACTGATGGCTCTAGTCCGCTTATTTTTCAAGTCAATTTCTTATCCGAGATTCGGGTTATTTAAGATTTTTGTTCTCTTTTCACTTCTTTGGCATTGGCATACGGGTCAATATCTTCATCACTTAACGGCTGGGCAGGTGCTGGCCGGTCGACAAAGCCCATTTTCGGTACAGGAATTTCAATCTGATTGTCCAGGAAACCATTACGGATGCGTTCCTGCATTTCATCACGAACTTTCAGGAAGTTTTCACGGTTACACCAGATGGCAAATAACAGCTCAATCGAGGATTCGCGGAAAGCGGTTACGGTTACGGCCGGTTTTGGATCGGCTAACACGAGCGGGTATTTATTGGCAACATCCAGCAATACTTCCCGAACTTTAATGATGTCCTCATGAAAGTTAATGGCTAAAGTGATGGGAATACGCCGAATCGGGAATTTGGACAGGTTATAGACGGGAGCACGAATCAGCTGTTCGTTTGGTACGCGTACATAGACATTGTCCTGAGTCAGCAGTTTTACCGAAAGCAGGTCAATTGAAATCACTTCACCTTCAATGGTATGTCCGCGAATCAGGGTCATTTGTACCGTATCCCCAATCTCAAAAGAGCCTTCCCCAATCAGGAATAAACCACTGATGAGGTTGGATGCAGAGGTTTGTGAAGCAAAACCCAGCGCCACAGTTAAAATACCGGCTGCACCTAAAAACACGCTCAGTTTAAAACCGGCTTCTTTCAGGCTGGCCATCACAAAAATCAGGAAGATGAAATAAAAAATACCACGGCGCCAAACCAGACTTTGATGGGCATTAAAGCGTGAGCCAACAGTGCGGATAAAGGTGTTGGATACAAAACGTGCAATTAAAAAACCAATAAGACACAGTACGACGGCAACGATAATTTCAGTCAGGCGTTCTGTGTTGATATTGGTAAAAATACTTTTGAGGCTGCTGGTAATTTCTTTTGGGATATTCGAATCTGCCATATTGCCGCCCTAGAAAAATGAATCAAACATGTTGAATAAAGCACTTGCCTGTTCACGTGGTGGATGGACATACATTACTTCACCCGCATGAGGAGGGGTACGGTTTTCAATTCGAATTCGTGGCGGTTTATCCAACCCTTCATGCAAAACTTTAATCTGTGACGTCCATAAGCGTCCGGTACTTTCACTGTAGAACAGGGGAAGTGCAGAAACCGGCACATTCATCCGGTCAAAGCGTAACTGCTGATGGCTGGTATTATGAAATTCAATTGGAGTCACCGCGCGAAAGGCACGTGGCTTGAGCTGATGCAGTTCAGTACGGCCATCGACCGCGGTGGCATAACAAATTTCACCGATACGATGATTGGGCCCGAACCAGGTATCTTTGGGCAGAATCACCGGAATATCAAACAGCGGGTCTTTTTGGCTTTCGACAAAGCCTGCAATCCATAACGGGGTGCTGATATACAGCGTACCGCGCTGTCCTGCCGGAATATAAATCGGATCGACCGGTTTAATCACCACGGAACGATCGGCCAGACGCGGCATCAGCTGTAATTTATTGTGAGTGGACTTGAACATATAACGTTCAACTTTCAGCGGTTGCGGAAAAGCAAAATTCGGATCTTCAATCGCATGCCACTTCTGTTCATAGTCGTACTGCACCTGTGGACGATGATATTCCATGCGCCATTCTTGCAGACCACGAGTCAGACGAAATAACAGTGAACCAAACTGCCAGGCCTTAGGCTGATTCAATTCAAAGCTTTGTTCGCCCCACCATTTGATTAAATTGGGCTGCTCTGCATCTATCAGTTCATCGTTTTTAGACAACGGCATATTTCCTTTATAGCTTAATCATTAAAAACAGACTTCACGCTGTCTTATGCTTAGAGTACACTCAAATCAATTTATTCATCATTATAAACTTTGATGCAAGTACTTAAACAATTACAAATACCATATAGTTTTGCCAAGCGTCATGGCGTATTGCTGCGTTACGAGGGCAATCAGGCTTTTATTGTACGCCGTGAAAATACGCCCTTGCTGGCGATACAGGAAGCACGTCGCTATTTGGGGCATCCGGCACAGCACCAGTTGTGTTCTGAGCAGGAATTTCATCAGTTACTCAGTTCCAGTTTTGCTGGTGATACCGGAGAATCGCAGCAAGTGGCAGCCGGTCTGGAAGATCATCCTGATTTACTCAGTTTGGCAGATTCGGTGCCAGAAGCTGAAGACTTGATGGATCAGGAAGATGATGCTCCGATTGTACGTTTGATCAATGCCTTGCTGTCTGAAGCTATCCGCGTGGGGGCTTCCGATATTCATATTGAATCCTTTGAAAAAAAACTGTCGGTACGCTTACGCGTCGATGGGCAGTTGCGTGAAATTGTGCAGCCACGCCGCGAACTGGCACCATTATTGGTGTCACGGATTAAAGTCATGGCCAAACTGGATATTGCTGAAAAGCGTATTCCACAAGATGGCCGTATGTCTTTAAGACTGGCTGGACGTGAAGTGGATGTGCGGGTTTCGACGCTGCCTTCATCACATGGTGAACGGGTGGTCATGCGTTTACTGGACAAGCAGGCCGGACGTCTGAATATGACCCATCTGGGTTTAATGCAACCGGATTATGAACGCTTAACCCATCTGGTACATCGTCCACACGGCATTATTCTGGTGACTGGACCAACCGGTTCGGGTAAAACCACCACCTTATATGCAGCCTTGTCTGACCTGAATGATGGCTCAAAAAATATTCTGACGGCTGAAGATCCAATTGAATATCAACTGGAAGGTATCGGACAAACTCAGGTCAACAGTAAAGTAGACATGACCTTTGCCCGTGCTTTAAAAGCCATGCTGCGTCAGGACCCGGATGTGGTGATGGTCGGGGAAATCCGTGATCTGGAAACCGCCGAAATTGCCGTGCAAGCATCCTTAACTGGTCACTTGGTTTTATCGACATTACATACCAATACCGCAATTGGTGCAGTCACCCGTTTAAAAGATATGGGCATCGAACCGTTCTTGCTGGCCAGCTCCCTAATTGGAGTGATTGCCCAGCGTTTGGTTCGAACCTTATGTTCACGCTGTGCCACATGGCATGATGCAGATGCGTTTGAAACCGAAATTTTCAGGCATTTGGATGTTGGAGCTGAACTGAAGTTACCGAAACCGAAAGGTTGTGATCACTGTTCGCATAGCGGTTTTATGGGACGTACAGCGATTTATGAAATTGTCCCTGTGGATGAGCCGATGCGCCGTCTGATTCATGGCAATGCTGCGGAATATGAGCTGGAAAGTTATGCGCGTAAACAGTCCGGTTCAATCCGCGATGATGGTTTATGTAAAGTACTGGCAGGAAAAACCACTTTGGAGGAAGTACTGCGTGTGACCAATGAAGCTGCCGAATAAGTGGGATCATGACTGATCATCTGTAATGGTAAAAACTATCTGTAAAGCTTTGTGGCACTGTACTTAAAATTAAAAAGGTTGATCGTATTTGTTGATCAACCTTTTTTATGGGTATTAAAAAATCTAAGTTTAGAATTGCAGCAAACGACGGTGCTGCATCAAAGGCATTGACTCACGGATTTTGGTTTGTTCAGTTAAATCAAACGGTACGGTAATTAGTTGAGTGCCTTCATTTTCTACTATTGCCAACAACTGCCCGCGTGAATTGGCAGCGCCTGTATGCCCCCAAGTTTGGCGTTTTTCACCATGCCAGCCTTGTTGAGCTGCACCTAAAACCTGGCATTGGCTGTCCATCGCACGGGCTTGTAGCAGTAATTGCCAGTGCATTTGGCCGGTAGTGTAGGTAAAGGCTGATGGTGCGGTAAGTATGTTTGCACCTTGACTGCGTAAGGTTACGGCCAGTTCCGGAAAACGCAAGTCATAACACACCATTAAGCCAATATTACCAAACGGGGTTTTGGCAATTATTACATCCGTACCCGGTTCAAAGAATCGAGATTCCTGATAGCCACCCACAACATCACCCACTTGTACATCAAACAGGTGAATCTTGTCATAACGTGCTTGAGTCCCTTCAGGACTAATACATAAACTGACGGTACGTACACGGCCATCACTAATGATGGAACCATCTGGCCGGAATGGGCAGGGAAGTGTTCCTGCTACAATCCAGATTTGATATTGATGTGCCAGTTGTTCTAGACGTTGCTGAAGGCTTTCAAACTGTGCTGCAGTCTCGTGTTGTTTTCCACCTGCAAAACAGACGAAGTTTTCCGGGAAAACAATCAGCTCTGCACCATCGGCTTTACTTTGTTGTATCAATGACTCGATTGCGATGAAATTGGCTTCAATATCATCCTGGGAATTCATTTGTACAACAGAGAGTAAAGTCATGGTGTAAGCTCTAAATCATCATTTTTATGCGTTTTGCTGCGACACTTGTTCTAAGGTGTCTTGTTCTTTTTGTAATTGTTTCACCAAAGGCTCAAACATGTTTTGGTTACTTTCATTTAACTTCATCAATGTTTTATGTGCATCTAGAACAGTGGTTAACATTGCGTTATGGGTAATGTGCTCTTCGATTAGCTCGCGAGTACATACTTTCGGATCACCACAGTAATTTAAAATCACAAAGACCTGTCCCAAGCCCATGCTATTGGCCAAGGTAGTAATATCCGGATTGGTGGATAACATGACTGCCTGAATTTGATGGACCTGTTTCAGCTTTAAACCCAGCTTGGCCAGTACACCTAAAACAGTGCTGTCAATAAATGTAGTTTGGGTTAAATCTACGATTGCCCCAACGACATTTGATTGCTGTTCAATTTTACTAAGAAGTTTGTCTAGACTAATACAAGATTGAGCACGCACTTCGCCAATAAGCTTAAAAATATGCGTTCCATTCAAGCTTGCATATTCAACATGACCTGTTGACATATAAATGCCATTTGCAGAGAAGGATATTAAAATTATCACATAGGGCCACTATAGACTCAAGTAGCCTAGAGTCGTATATCGCTTAGTTGAAAGTTAAAATATTGATTATACGATTAATTCATTCGGCGTAAACTTAAGATGGCGATGTCGTCTGCCACATGTTCAGGGGCCTGAAAGGATTGATTCTGCAAATGAAAGACTAATTTTTCAAATTGTTCATTCAGTCCGCCATCAAACGGTTCCAGTGCACCATCTGAACAAATAATAAACCGGGCATGTCGATTCAGCACACATTCAAACTCTTCCACTTCCAGGTCTTCAGTCAGCCCCAAAGGGAAACTGCTGGTGTTTAAAATTTTAGGCGGCTGATTGGGTTCAAAGATAATGGCAGGAGGATAATGTCCGGCACTGGACCAGCGTAATTGATGGGTTTCTAAATTAAGAACGCCTGCAATCATGGTAATGTGCTTTTCGATGTTTTCCTGAACCAGCATGCCATTCAGCTTTTTAATCAATTCACGGGGTGTTTTGGATCGGCCATGAAAAGCCGCCATCCAGGATGTCAGTAGACTACTGGTGACACCATGTCCGGAAACATCGGCCAGATAAAACATGATTTCTTTATCGCTGATTTTCCAGTAATCGTACCAGTCACCAGACAAATAGGCAGAAGGTTGAAACAGGGTTTCAACCTTATAGTTGATTAATTCTAGAGGGTTGGGAAGTAAACGTTTTTGTAATTCTGCTGCTGAAGGCAGGTCACGACTATCCTGATTACGCTTGTATTGGGCATCAATTTTTAATAAGGAAGCTTCCGGATCAAGTGGCAGCTTGTTCCAGATCCAGCCGGCTAAAGCACCCAATTCCCATGCCTGAGCCAATGCCATCCCTTCATTTTCAAAAGCCAGGACGATGGTCGGGAGTGACCATTGGTGAGTCAGATAGTCTTGTACATCAGCAATCGCTAAAATGGTCGGATCATATAAATTAATATCATCTATGTGAATCATTTGCACACCGGGAAGTGCACTGAGTACCTGATCTAAATAAGGAATATTGCGAGTCGGTTGAATGAAATACATAAAGAAATTGTATGACCCTTAAATTGATATCATCTAGTGTTGTACTATAACAATCTAATGATCAGCAAAGGAAGATGCTGTGCTGATCATATTGCTATTAAATAGATACGATTTATTTGGTTGTGGTGTCTACGCCATCTTCTTGGATTTCATCATTGGATGAATCAGGATTACTTTGTTGATCTTGATCTTCAGTGCTGTCCTGATCGTCTTCAATGAACATGGTTTCAGGTTCTAGACCTTTCTTTTCAGCAATGGAAAAACTTTTACGCTGTAAATAAATATCACGGATTGCCGCATATTTGTCACCTTGTAAAACATCTTCAATGTCTAAAAGCTGGGAGCGCGCATCAATACCGCGTAGTACTTGCTCACCCCAGTACAGCTCATCATGATCTTCTAAAATATACTTTTGGGGACGGGCTTGACCATCGACAACTAGGCCCAAAGTATCACGGAAAGTGCTAGGGCCAAACACAGGCAGGACTAGATAAGCACCAGAAGGAATACCGTAATAACCTAGCGTAGTGCCAAAATTTTCTTCTTCTGTATATAAACCGATACGACGAGCAGGGTCGGCAAAGCCTAGGGTGGTTAGAGTGTTAACGGTAAAGCGACCTAAAGATTCCGCGGCACGAAGTGGACGGCCTTGAATCAACTGGTTTACTGCATTCCATGGTTCCCCTAAATTTTTACGAAACTGGCGATAAGAGCCACGTACTTCATTAGGAACTTTTTCCTTATATTGAATCGCGAGAGGGCGGGCAACCTTACGATCTAATACCTCATTAAAAGCAAATATCTGTCTATTTAAGGGCTGTAATGGATCTTTCTGGTTTTCAGGTTGAGTTGCACTTGCATCCACTTTCAAATCTTTGGCTTTAATGTTTTTTAATTCTTTCAATACTTCAAGTCTGGAGTTGGTATGTTGAGCAGATTGAGTTTGTGCTGTAGCAGATTCTAGCTCTGAAGTATTCTGTGCTTCAGAAGGAGCAACTAAATCCTGCGCAAATACAGGAGAAATTAACCCTAAAGATAAAAAGCTAGCCCAAATATAATGAAAGTGACGCATAAAAAATCCTAGAGCTCTATTAAGCTGGTACTTAAAGCAAAATACGTAATTGAATATATTAACAGGTCTTTGAACAGGCGTATTAAAACAAATTTGATCAAAATATGTAGGAAAAAATACTAAAATGGCTGAAAAATGTCCTTATGGCGTGGAAAGTTAAAAAAAGGAGTTGCATTGGGTTTGGAATGGTGTAGAATGCACATCCATCGGCGGTGATGAAGATTAAAACTTCTGATAAAACAGCAACTTAGCACGAAGTGTTAAGATTAGGTTTTAGAAAGAAAGTTTAAAATAATTTGAATTACTGATTGACACTGAGAATATCTAGTGTAATATAGCCGACCTAGCTTGCTGGTGACGAACCAGTAAGAAGATCATTAAGAGATTATGAAGAACAACTTGTGTGGATTTTTACTGGTTGATTGATCGAAATTATTTTCATTGATTGATGGTAGAAATTACTCGAAGTTTATTTGAGAAATATTTGTCAGAAAATTGATGAGCCAGATTTGGTGTTTTGAATAAAGCACTATTGATTTTAAACTGAAGAGTTTGATCATGGCTCAGATTGAACGCTGGCGGCAGGCTTAACACATGCAAGTCGAGCGGAGTATTGGTGCTTGCACTAATACTTAGCGGCGGACGGGTGAGTAATGCTTAGGAATCTGCCTATTAGTGGGGGACAACATCTCGAAAGGGATGCTAATACCGCATACGCCCTACGGGGGAAAGCAGGGGATCTTCGGACCTTGCGCTA
>NZ_VOYL01000039.1:0-27461 GCF_013420295.1 Acinetobacter sp. YH01018 | reverse complement strand
TATGTAAATTTCTCTCCTGCAGTCAGTCGTGATGCACTTAAAGCAATGCGACAGACTATTCGGAAATGGCATCTACATCTGATGTGTAATCGCGAATTAAGTGATTTATCTGCAATATTCAATCCAACTCTTCAAGGTTGGCAGCAATACTATGGTCGATTCCATGGTTCAGCAATGTCAGCGATCTGGCAACACATGAATGCTTATCTTATACGCTGGATGAGGCGTAAGTATAAAAACTTGGCCCGTCATAAAAGACGGGCTAGATATGCCTTAGGGCGACTTGCGCGTGATTTTCCAAATGCCTTTGTGCACTGGAAAATGGGATGTTTACCATCGGTTGGATAATGGGAGCCGGATGAGCTGAGAGGTTCATGTCCGGTTCTGCGAGGGGCTAAGGGTGAAATTCCCTTGGTCTACTCACCCATTCATAGATTGCATCACGAACAAGTTGTCTTTCTTCTGCGACATCACTTGGTGATGCGATCATTACATTTAAAATTGTAGCTTGATATGCCATTTCTAATTTACTGAAATTTGATTATTTATCTTTAATATATCTGAAATTTATACACTTTCTATAGGTTTAGATAATTATTTAATTTCGAGTTTCTGCCATTTTGTTTATTATCAATAAAATCATATTTTGGATGAAAATTATGTCTTTGGAAATACCTGAAGAGTTAGCTAACTTAGAAGCAAATGGCGGTATTTTTGCGGTATGGATGCTACTACAACATTTAGGTATCGATGCCGATATTCAGCAGCTGGTAGAGGTATGTAGATATGATTCAGAAAATGGCACGACGACCATCGGCTTAGCTGTCGGTCTGAAAAAGTTTGGTTTTCATGTGCAGTTCTATACCGATCCTGACCCTGATCTTCAGCAGAGTGAAAAGCTCAGTTACCAGGAAGCAGAGCAACTCAATTTGCCCATTCTTGCTGCGTTAAATTATCAGCAAATTCAACAGGCATTTGAGCAAAATAAATTTATGATTGCCTATTACGACACATTAGAAGGCGTGGGTAATCACTCCCTTGTTTATGATGTCAATGAAGATGAAATCTGTTTCTTTGACAGTTTTGATGCGATGCCTGCGGCTATATTTGAACAACAACGAAATGCAGAAGGGATTTGCAGACAAGTAATTGTGGTTGATATTAATGATGATATCGAGCGTTAATATTTAAAGACTGAAAAAGCCCATCATTTGATGGGCTTTTTCAGTCTTAATTTATTTTTCAGCTGCTTGTGCTTTTTCAGTCCAGTAATCTGCTTGTTCTTCATCTATTTCTATACCTAGACCATTTTCATAGATAAAGGCCAAATCACGCATGGCTTGAACTTCGCCCCATTCAGCAGCCTGCTTGACTAAAGACACAGATTTGGCCACATCTTTTTCAATCACATCGCCACGACGGAAATAACCCGCCAATTCTAAAGTCGCAGCAGGGTGTTTCTGTATATTGGCTTTGCTCAGCCAGTAATAGCCGAGTTCAAAATGTGCTTTGGATTCTTCCGGGTCTTCTTCAGCCAAGTCTTTGGCATAAACGGTATAACCTTCACCCAGCCAGTACATCGCTTCGACATTACCATTTTCTGCGGCTTTCAGCGCCCATTCTTCGGCAAGAATAATGTCATCATCATGCTCGCTTTGCATATACAGCTCAGCCAGTTCAAATTGCGCTTTTGCATTTCCTGTAATGGCTAAATTCATCAGTGAGGCAGGAGGAGAAATTCGGTTAGACATACCTATATCCAAAAACTTTTGCTATAGCCTAAAAGGAATGAAATAAAAAAGCCAATCCGAAGATTGGCTTTTACAGTATCGTGACTAAAAACATCAACTCATGTCAGTGCTTTTAACCGAGAGGGTGTTCACAAACACTCAGTGTTCTTGCTGAATACCGGCAACCAACCAGTCCTGATTAGAACCCGCAGGTTTTACAAAATGCCAAACTTCTGCAAAAGGTTGTGGCAAGCTGTTTAAGTCTTCGCTTACTGTACCGGTAAAACGAACACTTACAACATATTGACCATTTTCAGTTGCAGAATCGACCACCATTGCATTCAGGTTAGAGAACTCGGCAACGTCCTGGTCTTGGTTCGCCATAATGTCGTTATACATAGACTGATAAAGATCAGGGGTTAAATAACGTTGAATTTCAGCAATGTTGCTTGCTGTATTCATGGACTGAATATGGTTAAAGCGTTGACGGGCAACACGCAAGAATGCAGCAGGTTCGGTGCCATCTGGCAATTGGTTGCCGCTTTGTGTTGAAGCTGCACCAAAAGGTGCTTGAGTTGCTGCACCTGCAGAACCACCTACAGACTGACCAAAAATATTGGTGCTGTCATTTGAAGTACGTGGTGCTGCATTTTGCTGACCAAACGGCGCTGTGTTTCCAGCATTGTTTGGTGCATAAGGATTATTGGCTGCTAATTTTTTTTTTGCTCCGAATTTACGGAACAAGAAGAATGCTACTGCTGCTGCCAGAAGAATCCAGATCCAGCCCGGAATTCCGCCTTTTTCTTCCTCTTGCTGAGTTTGTGCTTCACTTGCAGCTTTATCATCTGCTAAAGCATTCGCTGCAACTGCACCAACTGCAGCACCAGCAACACCAGCAGCAACCATTTTACCTACACCTGAACCCGATTTTTGTTGGGCAGGGGCAACAGGTTGTTGAACAGGAGTAGCTTGACGCGGTTGTTGGTAAGACTGGGTTGGAGCAGCAGAACGGCTCATGCCATGGCTTTTACCGCCACCTGCACGTTTTGCTTCGGCCATTGGTGCAACCACCATAGCTGCCATTAAAATACCGGCCATCAAACCACGCTGTCGAACTTCCATCGATTTTTCCTAAATAAAAAAGTAAATTAGAGCTTTATAGTTATGCAGTCATTTGCACCGAATTTCAATATCAAATTGGTGATTTTTTTATATAACCTTTCATATGTTTAAGCTTAAGCCAACTCTTCACTTAAGTTCATCGCCTCCGTCAAGGCCTCATGCAAACGTGCTACTGAAATGATCTGTACATTCGGAATCGGTTTTTGTGGCGCATTGCCACGTGGTAAAATAATGTATTTAAAACCATGCTTAATGGCTTCTTTTAAACGTTCCTGACCATTTGGCACCGGACGGATTTCACCGGACAGTCCGACTTCACCAAATACCGCCAGTTGTTGTGGTAAGGCTTTGCCACGCAAGCTTGAAGCACAAGCCAAAAGGACGGCCAGATCCGAACCGGTTTCGGTAATCTTTAAACCGCCAACAACATTGACATACACATCCTGTCCAGAGGTTTGCACCCCGCCGTGACGGTGCATGACAGCCAGCAGCATGTTCAGGCGGTTTTGTTCCAGACCGAGTGCCACACGACGAGGTTGGCCATGCGCATCATCCACCAAAGCTTGTACTTCAACCAACAGGGGACGGGTGCCTTCACGGCTGATCATCACAATCGAACCGGGAATCGCTTCATCATAACGGCTTAAGAAAATGGCAGAAGGATTGGAGACTTCACGTAAGCCTTTATCAGTCATGCCAAACACGCCCAGTTCATTGACCGCCCCGAAACGGTTTTTTACCGCGCGAATCATCCGGTAACGTGAGTCGGATTGTCCTTCAAAATACAGGACACAATCGACCATGTGTTCCAGTACACGGGGTCCCGCCAATGCGCCTTCTTTGGTCACATGACCCACAATGAACAGCGCTGTGCCACTATTTTTGGCAAAACGGGTCAGTAAAGCCGCCGATTCACGAATTTGCGAAACACCACCCGGTGCTGACTGTAAGGTTTCGGTATATAAGGTTTGAATCGAATCCAGAATGGCAACAGCAGGGCGTTCTTGCGCAAGCACCTCGCAGATTCGTTCCACGCAGGTTTCTGCCATGACTTTAAGATGCTCAGTCGGCAATTCCAGACGATGGGCACGCAAAGCGACTTGCGACAGCGACTCTTCACCAGTCACATAGAGTGCAGAACTCTGCGCAGCTGCCATATGGGTCGCCGTTTGTAAAAGAATGGTGGATTTACCAATTCCGGGATCACCGCCAATCAGCACCACAGAACCGGTGACTAGACCACCGCCCAGAACGCGGTCAAATTCACCTATCCCTGTAGCCAAGCGTGTTTCATGTGAAACAGAAACTTTATTCAGAGTGGTGATGTTGGCAGCCTGACCGGCATAGCCACCGCCCATTTTCGGCTGGGCACGGTGTGTTGTTGCGGGTGCAAGAGTGACTTCGAGCAGGCTGTTCCATTCACCACATTCTGAACATTGTCCCGCCCATTTCGGATGGTCTGTTCCACATTGTTCGCAACGGTAAACAGTTTTGACTTTGCTCATTTGAGTGGTATCTATATAAATCAGAAGACGGATGAAGAATGTAGCAATAGCTGTATGGAAATACAATTTTTTGCATAAATTCTCGCCAAACTTTATCTTGGCACGTAAACTGCTAACTTGAAGGGAAATACAGAAAAGGAATACAAAATGGACCAAAATTGCGTGAAAAAGCGACAAAAACACAGTCAAGCTTGAAAAATATTTAACAAACGCTCAAAAAACTTTATTTATTTTTTTTAATTTGAGCTACTTTTATCACACGAAATTGAGAGACGAAAATAACAATGTCAAATGAGAATCATCGTTCATCGACTGAAGGTGGTGAACTGCAGCGGAGTCTGTCGAATCGGCATTTGCAGCTTATTGCGATTGGCGGGGCTATTGGTACAGGTTTGTTCATGGGGTCGGGTAAAACCATCAGCCTGGCCGGGCCATCCATTCTGATCATTTATATGATTATTGGTTTTATGGTTTTTTTGGTCATGCGTGCGCTTGGCGAACTGTTACTGTCTAACCTGAAATACAAGTCTTTTATTGATTTTTCAACCGATTTGATTGGTCCATGGGCGGGTTATTTTGTCGGCTGGACCTATTGGCTGTGCTGGATCACCATTGGTATTGCTGACTTGTCGGCCATTATTTATTACCTGCAGTTCTTTAACGGAGGGCTGCCGTTTACGCCTGGTGAAGGGGTTATGATCAGTGTTGCCGCCATTGTGTTTATTATGGGGCTGAATCTGGTTACCGTTAAATTGTTCGGTGAATTAGAGTTTTGGTTTGCTTTAATCAAGATTATTGCCATTGTCGTATTGATTGCTGTGGGTCTGTGGATGATCTTTACCGGGTTTTCTTCTACCGCAGGTGAAGTCGCTTCCTTTACTCATCTCTGGTCACATGGCGGTTTATTTCCAACAGGCGTGACGGGTTTCTTGGCTGGTTTCCAGATTGCCATCTTTGCCTTCGTCGGTGTGGAACTGGTGGGTACCACAGCAGCTGAAACCAAAGATCCTGAACAGAACTTGCCTAAAGCAGTCAACTCGATCCCTATTCGTATCATCATTTTCTATGTGCTGGCACTGGTCATTGTCATGTCGGTCACACCGTGGAACAAAATCGACCCGAATATCAGCCCATTCGTCAACCTGTTTAGTCAGGCGGGTATTGCAGCTGCGGCGATTATTATGAACCTGGTGGTACTGTCTTCGGTGATGTCATCGATGAACAGTGGAGTGTTCTCGACCAGCCGTATGCTGTTTGGTCTGTCACGTGAAGAGCAGGGTCCTAAAGCCTTCGGTCATTTAAATAAACGTGCTGTGCCTGCCAATGCACTTTATTTCTCTGCTGTGTGTTTGTTACTCGGTGCTGCACTTCAGTACTTCGTGCCGAATACTGTTGAAGCATTTACTCTTGCAACCACACTTTCAACCATCCTATTTATCTGTGTCTGGCTGATGATTATCTGGAGCTATATCGTGTATTACAAAACACGTCCAGAATTGCATGCAAAATCGACTTTTAAATTACCGGGTGGTTTGTTGACCTGTTGGGTAGTAATTATTTTCTTTATCGGCATGATTTATGTGTTGTCTTTAGAAGCAGACACCATGAAAGCGCTGATGGTCAGCCCAATCTGGTTCATTATTTTGATTATTGGTTACTTTGGTTTCTACAAACCGAAACATAAATAATCAGGCTAGAAAATGAAAACGCCAGTTTGAAACTGGCGTTTTTTTTTATCTCACTATAATCTCTAGCGTTTAGGGCTTTGGTCATGTCCCATGATCAGGTTATACTTCTTCGAAAATATCAAATAGGTGGTCAGATGCGTCTTGTCATTTGCTGCATCAGTTTATTGGCGACAGGTTTTGCTTTAGTCGGTTGTGGTCAGTCTGGAGCTTTGCAGCTACCGAGTGATCCGAATTACAACAAACGTGCAAAATATTTGTTATATCCCAATGTAGATTCAAAACAGCAATCCTCAAATAAGCAAGAAGCCGCTCCAGTAGCACCAGAGCTTCCTGCTTCATCTGCTGCAACGAATTAATTTTTAATATCTAAACGCGTCATCGAAAGGATACATTCATGAGTTTTACCCGCATCAATGGGGTTTTGCATGCCGAGCAATGTTCTCTACAACAGCTTGCGCAGCAATTTGGCACGCCACTTTATGTTTATTCAAAAGCGACTTTTGAAAAGCATTATTTAGATATGGATCGTGCTTTTAGCTTTATCGATCATCAAATTTGTTTTGCGGTAAAGTCAAACTCTAACCTTGCGGTGTTGAATGTACTGGCCAAGCGTGGTGCGGGCTTTGATATTGTTACTGGTGGTGAACTGGCGCGTGTGCTTAAGGCGGGTGGTGATGCTTCTAAAATTGTATTCTCGGGTTTAGGTAAATCTGAAGCGGATATCCAAAAAGCGCTAGAAGTAGGCATTGCATGTTTTAATGTCGAGTCTTATGCTGAGCTGGACCGTATTCAAAAAGTGGCAGCAAGCTTAGGTAAAAAAGCCCCAATTTCCTTGCGTGTCAATCCGGATGTCGATGCCAAAACTCATCCCTACATTTCAACCGGTTTAAAAGAAAACAAATTCGGTATTCCTTCCGATACGGTATTTGAAACCTATCAATATGCTGCATCGTTGCCAAACCTGGATGTTGTGGGAATTGACTGTCATATCGGTTCACAATTGACTGAAACCCAGCCTTTTGTTGATGCGCTGGATCGTGTGATTGTGATGATTGAGAAACTTAAAGAATTAGGTATCAATCTAAAACACATTGATATCGGTGGCGGTTTGGGCGTGACCTATAAAGATGAAACGCCTCCATCTGTAGAAGAATATGCCAATGCATTACGTCCAGCTTTGGAAAAGCTGGGTCTAAAAGTGTATATGGAACCGGGTCGCAGTATTTCTGCCAATGCCGGTGTGTTACTGACTAAAGTCGATTTGCTCAAACCGACCAATCACCGTAACTTTGCCATTATTGATGCCGCGATGAACGACCTGATTCGTCCTGCTTTGTATGAAGCATGGATGGATATTCAGGAAGTGATTCCACGTACTGACGTTGAAGCGAAAGAGTGGGATGTCGTCGGGGCGATTTGTGAAACCGGTGATTTCCTGGGTAAAGAGCGTCAGCTGGCAATCAAAGAAAATGATGTACTGGCTGTGTTGGGTGCGGGTGCTTACGGTTTCGTGATGAGCTCGAACTATAACAGTCGCGGACGTGCTGCTGAAGTGATGGTGGATGGTGATCAGGCACATCTGATTCGTGAGCGCGAAAGCATTGAATCTTTGTGGGAACGTGAACGTTTATTGCCATAATGGAGATGTCTGAGATGTTTTTAGAATTTACCAAAATGCATGGTCTGGGCAATGACTTCATGGTGGTTGATCTGATCAGTCAGCGTGCCTACCTGGATACTGTCACCATTCAACGTTTGGCAGATCGCCACTTTGGCATCGGTTTTGACCAGTTGCTGATTGTTGAGCCGCCTGATTTACCCAATGTCGATTTTAAATATCGTATTTTCAATGCTGACGGTTCTGAAGTGGAGCAATGCGGAAACGGTGTGCGCTGTTTTGCACGTTTTGTGCATGAGCGTCAGCTCACCACCAAAACCAAAATTAAAGTGCAGACCAAAGCCGGTATTGTAGAGCCTGAGCTGGGTGCCAATGGCTGGGTTCGCGTCAATATGGGTTATCCTAAATTCTTGCCAAGTGAAATTCCGTTTTTGGCAGATGAACCGGAAAACTTGTATGACATTGAGCTGGCCGACAATGAAAAGTTGACTATTGATGTTGTGAATATGGGCAATCCACATGCAGTGACCATCGTTCCCGATGTGATTACCGCAGATGTCGCACGTATTGGACCACAAGTAGAATCACATGAGCGTTTCCCGCAACGTGTCAATGCCGGTTTTATGCAAATCATTGATGAAAAGCATGCCCGTTTACGTGTTTTTGAACGCGGTGTCGGTGAAACTCTTGCTTGTGGTACAGGTGCATGCGCCGCTGCGGTTTCAGGAATGCGCCGTGGTCTGTTGGCTAATAATGTTGAAATTGAATTGGCTGGTGGCAAGTTACAAATTGAATGGAAAGAAGGCGATGTGGTGTGGATGACTGGTCCAACAGCAAACGTCTATCAGGGTCGTATCGATTTGAGTTATTACCAATAGTAAACTCATGTTTTGATGAAAAAAGCACTGTCCCTATGATGGTGCTTTTTTATGCCTCTAAATGCGTTATGCTGTACGGATTATTGCTTTTAGCCTAGAGCTTAAATGACGCATTTGATTTTTCTTCCAGGAGCATCTGGAAGTACTGAATTTTGGCAGCCCCTGATTGAACTGCTGTCAGCAGATTATACAGTCCAAGTGATTGCCTATCCTGGGTTCGGTCAAGAACCAGCGCAGAAGGATGTATATGATTTTAATAGTCTGAGTGATTATGTGCTGGACCAGATTCAGCAAGATTCGGTACTGATTGCACAGTCGATGGGCGGAATTTTTGCCATACAGGCTGCATTGAAAAAATCTAATTTAATTAAAGCTATGGTACTGATTGCGACATCAGGCGGGATTGATTTAAGTCCATTTGAAGTCGAGGATTGGCGCACGGCCTATAAAAACCAGTTCCTGAATTACCCGGACTGGTTTTCTACTGTACAGTTGGATTATTCCTCTCAACTTTCAGCCATTCAGCAAAAAACATTACTGCTATGGGGAGATGCCGATCCCATCAGCCCTGTGGCTGTTGGGCAGTATTTACATCAGACATTAAAAGACTCATCGTTTCAGGTTATTCAGGGTGGAGATCATTTATTTGCTGCGCAGCACGCTACAGAGACAGCAGCGTGGGTCTCTGATTTTTTAAATTCACTGGAAAGCAGAGCAAGGGATAGTTAATGTCATTACAAACAAACACAACTGAACTGCTCGCAATGTGGCTCAAAGAACGTGAAATTCAAAATCAGTCCAGACATACCTTGCAGGCTTATGAACGTGACGTTTCCGATTTTTTAAACTTTTGTGAAGCTAAAAAACTGGATCTGGCCAATATCGAAACTACAGATCTGCGTGAATATTTGGCCCATAAAGTGGAACAGCAAGGCTTAAGTTCCAGCAGTTTACAGCGGATGCTCTCATCCATACGCCAATTTATGAAATGGGCCGAGCAGGGGCAGTATCTGGCGTTTAATCCGGCGGATGATTTTCAGTTAAAACGTATTCCCAGACCGCTTCCGGGCATGGTCGATATTGAAACCGTGAACCAGATTCTGGATCAGCCGGCACCTGAAACCGAAGCACAGCAACAAATGTGGCTACGGGATAAAGCCATTTTAGAACTATTGTATTCCAGTGGTTTACGTCTGGCTGAAGTGCAAGGTTTGCGGATTAAAGATATCGATTTTAACCGTCAGCTGTTACGTATTACCGGTAAAGGCAATAAAACCCGGGTGGTGCCTTTTGGCAGCAAGGCTCGAGATGCAGTAATGAAGTGGCTGCAAGTCTATCCATTATGGCACGGTGATTTTGTCCCGGATGCCCATGTGTTTATTACCCAAAAGGGCAATCCGCTGGGTGCACGGCAAATTGAAAACCGGGTGAAACTGCAAGCCCTGCGTGCCGGGGTGAATGTTGATTTGCATCCACATTTGTTACGTCATTGCTTTGCCAGTCATATGCTATCCAACAGCCGGGATTTACGTGCGGTACAGGAAATGCTGGGACATAGCAATTTAACCACCACGCAAATATATACCCATGTTGATTTTGATCATTTGGCTCAGGTGTACGATCAGGCACATCCGCGAGCACAGGTTAAAAAACCGTAATAATGTTAAAATTTGAATCAATCTGGTCCGGACTTTGCTTAATTATTTTAGCAGCAGTCACCGGAGTTCATTAAAGTTAAATAAGCGTATGAAAAAATATCAGGGCATAAAGATGACATTTTGAACTATTGTCGGATAATAAAAAGTCAATTTATAAGGTATAAGAATCACCTCTAACCATACAGTGAATTGCATGAATCATGTATAGCAATGAAATTATGTATGCTTTCACTACTGGTCAGTTAAATATTGGAAAGGAAAATGATAGGCGGAACAATGATTGCAGATATTTTAGAGAAATATGACCAGTTAACGGCTGCGCAAAAAGAAATTTTTGCAGGTTATGGCCTTCGTCAAGTTAAACATTTTGTCGAAATAAGTTTGCCTAATATCGAACCGGTTTTACCTGCAGGTGCGCATGTCCAGGGCATCAATGCAGAAGGTAAGGTACAGGCCATTAATGATGTGACCCAACAGACCTATCTGTGGATTTCAGACCTGCAATGGCAGGAACGTCCCATTGCCACATCAAATGTAGATTTAAAAGAAGACTTTTTAGCAGTCTGGAACATATTTAATCTTCAGGCTTATGATTTAATTGATTTAAGCCACATCCATCGTGACTTTTTACAAAGTCAGCCTGTATAAGCAGCCTTTTAATTTGCAGACTTGATCAAGGGCTACCTGATTTCATGCGATATCATTGATATAGCCCTAAAGTTTTATAAGGTTATCAAGCTCAAAGCTAAGTAAGTTCTTGTTGCTGCACTTCAATTTTCAATCTAAGCAATAACAGATTTATTTGCACGGCAATTTTTAACATACTGAAAAATTATGAACGTGCCTAAAGATTATCGAGCGGTAACTGGAAACTCTGTTTAATAATCTGACTGGGTAAATCCGTTTTTACACTGGTTATGCCGTTTTTCTTGGTGAGATGCACCGACTGAAATTTACGGTAACTTTCCAGATCGGGCACGACCACTTTCAGCATGGCATCGCATTCCCCTAAAATGATATAGCATTCCATCACTTGAGGAAGTTCTTTCATCGCTTCAATAAAGCAGTCAATCGTCTCGGCATCCTGACCTACCAGCCAGATGCGTGAAAACAAAATCAGCTGCAAGCCAACTTTTTGCGGGTCTACCACAGTGGTGTAATTTTGAATTACGCCTGCTTCTTCCAGTAATTTCACCCGACGCAGACACGATGATGGCGACAGTCCAATTTCGCAGGCCAGATCGTTATTTTGCATACGGCCATTATTCTGCAAGGCACGAATGATATTTTTATCAATACGATCCAGTTTTACTGAAACAAATTTGGAAGATAGTTTCATAAATTAGAATATAATTCGAAAGATAATCATAATTATAGAATATTTGAAATCCTATTTTGTACTATTTATCCGATACTGATTTTCACTTTCAAGACATGGAAAGGGAAAAGAAAATGTCTGTATTGGTACTGTTTGCCTTAACGGTTATTCCACTTATTTTCACCCCTGGACCAGATATGCTGTTTATCCTGTCTCAAGTGATGGGGAAAGATGCAAAAGCAGGCATGCAGGCAACTGTAGGGATTTGCTTGGGCTATTTGGTCCATTCTGTTTTGATGGCTTTGGGCATTGCAGCCCTTATAGTCTCGTTCCCGGTGTTATTTGAAAGTATTCGCTGGCTCGGGATCGCTTATCTATTGTTTTTGTCTGCGAGTTTGATTAAGTCGGTATTCAGTGACAATAAATTCATCATCGAGAGAAAATCATCATCCAATCCCATTAAAAAAGGTTTCTTTACTGCGCTATTGAACCCCAAAGGTATGCTGATCTATTTTGCAATTTTACCGCAATTTATTGATAAAGCCGGGAACATGGTGAATCAGGGTTTAATCCTGTCCTTGATCTTTATTGGACTCATCTTTGTGGTGTATGGCAGTTTGAGTGTGATTTTTGCCAAAGTGACCCAAAAAACCCATATTGATGAGCGTAAACAGAAATGGATTGATGGCGCTTCAGGCGGCTTGTTAATGCTGGCGGCAACCTGGCTGATCATGAACTGATAAATGTCAAGCAAGTATGCTGTTATGGCATGCTTGCCTGTATGGAAGGGTATTTAGCCGTAATAAAGTAATTTGTTACATCTTTAACTTGAAAAAGAGGTCGATTTTAGGGCAAACAGACTGAAAAATTTAGCGGAATCTGTCTTAAATGACAATTCATTACTTTGGTTGTTCTGTCAGCAATGTGTGCCAGACCTGTCAGAAACTGATCGAAAAGAAGTATTAAATCAGAACTTTTGATGAAGTTAATCAAATAAAAAAATAATAAAAATCAATGGTTAAAAAATAAATAAATATTCAGGAATTTCATCTTAATAAAAGTGTGTGAAAAAAATATGAACGCCAAGTTCAAGGAAAATGATGCTTTTTTACAGCTGTTTCGATAATTGTGACTTGACCCAAATGCCGTACACATTGCAAGATAGGGCACCTAAAAAAATTTAAGTGAAGAGTTATTATAACTTTTCTCAATATTTACATTTGCTAAAACAGCCGAGGATTACATGAAGGCTCTTGTTGCTGTAAAACGTGTGGTTGATGCCAACGTTAAAGTTCGCGTTAAACCGGACAACAGTGGTGTTGACTTAACAAACGTTAAAATGTCAATTAACCCATTCTGTGAAATCGCAGTGGAAGAAGCGGTTCGTTTAAAAGAAAAAGGAACTGTTTCAGAAATCGTTGTTGTTGCTATCGGTCCTAAAGAAGCGCAAGAACAAATCCGTTCTTCAATGGCACTTGGTGCTGACCGCGGTATCCTGGTTGAAGCTGATGACAGCCAGCTCGGTGCTTTGGAAGTGGCTAAAATCCTGAAAGGTGTTGTTGACGCTGAACAACCACAATTAATCCTTCTTGGTAAACAGGCCATTGATGACGACTCTAACCAGGTTGGTCAGATGCTTGGTGCTCTACTTGGCGCAGGTCAAGGTACATTCGCTTCTGAAGTGAAAGTTGAAGGCGACAAAGTACAAGTCACTCGTGAAATCGACGGTGGTTTGCAAACTGTTGAACTTGCACTTCCAGCAATTATCACCACTGACTTACGTTTGAACGAGCCACGTTATGCAGCTCTGCCAAACATCATGAAAGCGCGTAAAAAACCGCTTGATACCAAGTCTCCAGCAGATTTTGGTGTAACTGCGACAACTAAACTGAAAACAGTGAAAGTTGAAGCTCCTGCTGAACGTAAAGCGGGCGTACAAGTGAAGTCTGTAGACGAGCTTGTAGAAAAATTGAAAAATGAAGCGAAAGTGATCTAATACAGAAGGATAAAAATCATGAGTATTTTAGTTATCGCTGAGCACGACAACAAAGCATTAAACGCTGCTACTTTAAACGTTGTTGCTGCGGCGCAAAAAATCGGTGGTGATATCACTGTATTGGTAGCTGGCTCGAACGCGCAAGCTGTTGCTGACCAGGCAGCTAAAGTTGCAGGTGTAAGCAAAGTATTACTTGCTGACGACGCTGCTTATGCAAACCAGTTGGCTGAAAATGTGGCTAAACTTGTTGCTGAATTGGGCAAAGGCTATACCCATATCCTTGCTGCTTCTACCACAACGGGTAAAAACATTCTGCCACGTGCAGCTGCGCTTCTTGATGTGAGCATGATCACTGACATTATCGCTGTTGAAGGTCCTAAAACTTTCAAACGTCCAATCTATGCAGGTAACGCAATTGCAACTGTAGAATCAGGTGAATCTATCGTTGTTGCGACTGTTCGTGGTACGGCATTTGATGCTGTAGCAAGTGAGGGTGGTGCGGCTAGCGTTGAAGCTGCTGCGTCTACTGGCGATGCGGGTCTTTCTAAATTCATCTCAGAAGAAATTGTGAAATCTGAACGTCCAGAATTAACCGCTGCACGCATCGTAGTTTCTGGTGGTCGTGGTGTGGGTTCAGGTGAAAACTATCACAAAATCCTGGATCCATTAGCGGATAAACTTGGCGCTGCTCAAGGTGCTTCACGTGCTGCAGTTGATGCAGGTTTCGTTCCTAACGACATGCAAGTCGGTCAAACGGGTAAAATCGTTGCGCCTGAGCTATACATCGCTGTTGGTATTTCTGGTGCAATCCAGCACTTGGCGGGTATGAAAGAGTCTAAAGTAATTGTTGCGATCAACAAAGATGAAGAAGCGCCAATTAACGCAGTAGCGGATTACTGGTTAGTGGGTGACTTGAATACTGTAGTTCCGGAATTGGTTTCTAAAATCTAATTCAGCACTACATGCTTCAAAAAACGCTCCGCAAGGAGCGTTTTTTTATGCCTAGATGTTCGTAGCTTATCTATTTCTAGGGGGAGAATGTGGCTATTCTGACTCAATAGATAGCATTGCAGGGGCAGCAAACGAATGTACATCTTTTATGGTGGTACAAGGTGATACAGGTTTAATGTATTTGTGTAGCTAGGGGAGAGCCTGTATTTAATCGATTTATATTTTTTTAAAGGTGAAAAGACCATTTTAACTGAATAAACCGCCCGAACATTGAGCGCTAAAATTTGCGGCTAGACACTGAATAAAATGAACGAATTCACATAAAATCCCGACAAATGAAAGTGCCTAAAAAATAAACGATAAATTATAGAAAATTAACAAGATTAAGATAAGAGATATGGCACAAAAACAACAGAATTTATGCTATAATTTACGGCTGTATTTAGATTTTAACTCAGCTTATTTTGAGTTAATTTTTTGCTAGATTGATTATATAAAACGAACAGTCTGAACGGTTGTTTGTAATAAGGAGTATGCATGAGCGTATCGGAAATCCGACCGATTGCCATTGAGGATGAACTCAAAAGCTCATATCTCGACTATGCCATGAGTGTTATTGTTTCTCGTGCATTACCTGACGTGAGAGATGGCTTAAAGCCTGTTCATCGTCGTGTGCTTTTCGCTATGCACGAATTGGGCAATGACTACAATAAAGCATACAAAAAGTCAGCCCGTGTCGTCGGTGACGTGATCGGTAAATATCACCCACATGGTGACTTTGCTGTTTATGAAACCATTGTTCGTATGGCGCAAGACTTTAGCCTGCGTTATCAACTGGTGGATGGTCAAGGTAACTTCGGTTCTGTTGATGGCGATAGCGCAGCAGCAATGCGTTATACTGAAGTACGTATGCGTAAGCTGACCCATGAGCTTTTGGCCGATCTGGAAAAAGACACAGTCGAGTGGGAAGACAACTACGACGGTTCTGAACGCATTCCACAAGTCATGCCGACACGTGTTCCTAACTTGCTGATTAATGGTGTAACCGGTATTGCAGTAGGTATGGCGACCAATATGGCGCCACACAACATGACAGAAGTGATCAATGCATGTTTGGCCTATGCGGAAAACCCGAATATTTCCATTGAAGGCTTGATGGAACATATCTCTGGTCCAGACTTCCCTACAGGCGGTATCATTTACGGTAAATCAGGCATTGTCGATGCTTACCGTACCGGTAAAGGTCGTCTTCATATTCGTGGTAAATATCACATTGAAGAAGATCAGAAGACTGGCCGTAACACCATCGTATTCACTGAAATTCCTTATCAGGTCAATAAAGCAAAAACCATTGAACGTATTGCCGAACTGGTCAAAGAGAAGAAACTGGAAGGGATTTCTGAACTTCGTGACGAGTCTGATAAAGAAGGGATGCGTATTGCCATTGACCTGAAGCGTGGTGAAAATGCTGAAGTGATTGTCAATAACCTGTTCCTGAATACCCAGTTAGAAAATTCATTCAGCATCAACATGGTTTGCCTGGACAACGGCCAGCCGAAGTTGATGAACCTGAAAGACATCATTGCTGCATTCATCCGTCACCGCCAAGAAGTGGTGACTCGCCGTACCATGTTCGAACTGCGTAAAGCGCGTGAACGTGGCCATATCCTGGAAGGCTTGACCGTTGCACTCGCAAACATCGATGCGATTATTGAAACCATCAAGACCTCTGCCAACCCGGGCGAAGCGCGCGAGCGTTTACAGGCGGGTGAATGGGCTGCGGGTGGCGTAGTTGCATTACTGGAAAAAGCGGGTTCAGTTTCTGTACGTCCTGACGAGATTGAAGGTGAAGATCCAAACCGTCGATTCGGTTTAGATGGTAATGTTTACCGTTTATCTCCAGCACAGGTTGGAGCAATTCTTGAACTACGTTTACACCGCTTAACTGGTCTGGAACAAGACAAGTTACATGCTGAATATTCTGAAATTTTGGGTCAAATTGCTGAATTAACTGCAATTTTGAACGATTTCAATTTATTGATGGCAGTGATTAAAGAAGAATTGGCGTTAATCCTGCAACAATATGGCGATGCACGTCGTACCGCGATTGTAGAATCACGTATTGATTTCTCACGTGAAGATTTGATTCCTGAAGAGCAAGTAGTATTGACCGTTTCTAAAACCGGTTATGCGAAAACTCAACCACTTTCTGATTACGCTGCACAGCGTCGTGGTGGTCGTGGTAAGTCTGCGACTTCAATGAAAGAAGATGACTACATTCAGCATCTGATTGTGACCTCGAACCATGCCACGGTGCTTTGCTTCACCGATGTCGGTAAGGTCTATCGCCTGAAAGTA
Organism: Acinetobacter sp. YH01018; assembly: GCF_013420295.1. NCBI lineage: Bacteria > Pseudomonadati > Pseudomonadota > Gammaproteobacteria > Moraxellales > Moraxellaceae > Acinetobacter > Acinetobacter sp. YH01018. The sequence goes on along the minus strand of NZ_VOYL01000039.1, from coordinate 10,639 downwards.
TTTGAAGTACCGCAAGCATCGCGTGGTGCAAAAGGTCGCCCAATGGTGAACCTGTTACCGCTTGATGCCAACGAAACCATTACTGCAATTCTTCCGGTGATTGATGCACCGAAGAAATTCAAAGAACGTCTGGCAGATTTCAAGGCATTTGTAAAAGCCAATGCTGCGAAACTGCAAGAAAATGAAATCATCAATTCACATTATGCTGAACTGGAAGCGGCACTTGCTGAACTTGAAGATGGTGCAGATGACTTGTCTGATGCATTACGTGTTCAATTGAAGCAATTGGGTGTTGAGCTTTCAGCAAGCGATCTGGATGATGAAATCATTGCCGACTTTGCGCAGCAAGCCGAAGCGGTACGTAAAAACTTCTATGTGTTCATGGCGACCGAATACGGTACGATCAAGCGTGTAGAACTTGAACAGTTCAGTAATGTCCGTTCAAACGGTTTACGTGCCATTGAACTCACTGGCGATGATACCTTGATTGGTGTTGCGATTACCGATGGCGAACAGCAAATCATGTTGTTCTCGAATGAAGGTAAAGCGATCCGTTTTGCTGAAACTGATGTGCGTTCAATGGGACGTTCAGCCAAAGGTGTACGCGGTATGCGTGTGACCATTGGTGCAGCGCAAGTTGAAGATGCCGAAGATGCCGATATCGAGTCTGATGATGAAGATAGTTCAGATTCAGCCTTAATCAGCCGTATCGTTTCATTGGTGGTTGTCCCTGAAACGGGTGAAGTGCTGTGTGCTTCTGAAAATGGTTACGGTAAGCGTACCCCGGTAGATGACTTCCCAACCAAGAAACGTGGCGGTAAGGGTGTGATTGCGATCAAGACCTCTGAACGTAACGGTCAGTTGGTGGGTGCAGTTGCGATTGATGCCTCTAAAGAACTGATGTTGATTTCTGATGGCGGTACACTAGTTCGTACCCGTGCTTCTGAAGTTGCTCAAACTGGTCGTAACGCACAAGGTGTACGTTTGATCCGTTTAGGTAATGACGAGTTACTTGTAGGCGTAGTTTCGGTTGAAGCTGTAGAAGAAGATGAGTTTATTGAAGCAGTGGAAGGCGAAGAAGTTGTTGCCTCTACAGCTTTAATTGATTCTGAAACTTTGGTGGATGATGAAACGATTGCTGATGAAGCTGATAATGAATCGGATTTAAGAGATTCTGAAGACTAAGTTTTGATATCAAAAAGAAGGGCGCTTAGGCGCTCTTTTTTTATAAAAGAAGATAATCTAATAAATATTAAAATGGTGGGGATATGGATCAAAAGACATTGGAACAAATAGCAGAGTTTATTTGTGGAACAGATGAAGAAATTTACCCTCAACGTAGGTCGAGTTCTCAACTAACTAGCTTCTTTTATCGAGTTGGATTGCCATTTAATCATGATGGTTCAACACGTGCTAAATGGGTATTTGAAAAATTAAATAGTTTAGATAAAAATCAATTAGCAGATGTTTTAAGAAGGTTAGCATCTCCTAAAGAGTATGGCGGGGACAAAGTTAAAATTACTAAAGCCCTGAATGTTCTTAATTCAATTTTGTATGTGGAAGGGTTTGAAATCTATTTAGATGAAATTTCTCCTAAGTTTAGAAAGATTCAAAGAGATTTTAATGAAAGCAAATTAGAAAAGGAAAGAGAACTAAAACCATTACCTGCACCTGATTTTCTTGCACTGGGTTTGGACGTAGGTGTAGGCGAAATTCTTCAAAATAGATGGAATGAAACTCAAAAATGTATAGAGTCAAAGGCATATTTAGCATCTATAATTTTAATGGGTAGTATTCTTGAGGGAGTACTCTTGGGTGTTTTTCAAAAAAATATGAAAGAAGGTAATCAAGCTAAGAATGCTCCAAAGGATAAGAATGACAAAATAAAAAATTTTGCTGAATGGAAGTTAGCAGAAATGATAGATGTAGCCCATCAGCTTGATTGGATAGGAATTGATGTTAAAAAATATTCACATTCTTTACGAGAGTTTCGAAATCTAATTCATCCCTATGAGCAAATGATGTATAGATTTAACCCAGATGAAGATACAACAAATATTTCTTGGTTGGTTGTACAAGCAGTTATTAATGACTTGGCAAATAAACTTAAGACATAAAAAAGGAAGCCGAAGCTTCCTTCTTTCGATTTATAAATTATGCTGCTTCTTTGATTTCAACAGCATAATTTTTTTGCTTTTCAGCATCGAACTGACCTTCCCATTTACTGATCACAAGAACAGCTAACGAGTTACCAATTACATTCAATACAGTACGAGCCATATCCAGAATACGGTCAATACCGGCAATAAATGCCAAGCCTTCAAGCGGAATACCCACACTACCCAAGGTTGCCAACAATACAACGAAAGATACGCCAGGCACACCGGCAATACCTTTAGAAGTAATCATCAAGGTTAACACCAGAATGATTTGCTGAGTCATGCTTAAATCAATACCGTAAAGCTGCGCAATAAAGATGGCTGCAATACTTTGATATAAGGTCGAACCATCCAGGTTAAATGAATAACCGATTGGAATCACAAAACTGGTAATGGATTTCGGTGCACCATAGGCTTCCATTTTTTCCATCAGGCGCGGTAATACTGTCTCGGAACTTGCAGTTGAATAAGACAGAATCAGCTCATCTTTTAGAATTTTAATAATTTCCCAAATACTGAAACCACAGAATTTGGCAACAAGTCCTAAAATCACAAAGATGAAGAAGAAAATAGCACCATAAACCAATAATGCCAATTTGACTAATGGGAGCAGTGAGCTAAAGCCGAAGTTCGCAACAGTCGCCGCAATCAGGCCAAATACACCGAAAGGTGCAAAAAGCATGATCATATGGGTGACTTTGAACATGGTTTCAGCAACCGCATGCAACACATCAATCAGCGGTTTCTTGGTTTCTTTCGCTAAAGACCCTAAACCAATACCGAAGATCACAGAGAAGAAGATGATTGGCAACATATGCCCATCAGTCAGTGATCCAAAAATATTAGACGGGATTAAAGATAAAACAGTATTGACCAGACCATGCGAGTGACTACTCACTTCCTGGGTGGTTTGCTGATATTTAGAGATATCGGTTTGGGTCAAACTCGACATGTCAATACCGGCACCTGGCTGGAATACGTTTGCAGCAACCAGGCCGACAATAATCGCAACCGTGGTAATAATTTCAAAATAAACAATAGTTTTGAAACCCAGTTTACCCAAGTTTTGACCATGACTTGCATTGGCAATACCTAAAATCAGCATTGAAAGTACAAGTGGAATGACAATCATCTTAATCAAATTAATAAAGATTGCGCCCAAAGGGCTCAGCAGATTATTAATCAGAGTTTCACGATATTCGGGAGAATAATGTAGAAAGGAGCCTACAAGCACACCTAAAATGAGCGCAATGACGATTTGCCAAGCAAGACTAATCTTAATCTTTTTCATGCTAAGCCCTTAAAATCAAATTTCAATAAAAAAGCTGCTATAACACTGTCGATCTCACATCGGCATGTTACGGGGAGCGTGGGAATGAATAATATAAAAAAAATTCATGAAATATGAACAGGGGGCTATTTTGCATCGATTAGTATATTCAATCTAACTTTTTTCTTCATAATTGATTCAAAAGATCAAAAAAAAATCAATTTTGGTATTAAAAATAACCAAATGGTAAAGTTTTATTTAATAATCTTATCAGTTCATAGCTAAAAGCTTACTTTTGCGCAGGTCTGATCAGGCGAAAATATGCCCAAACCAGACAAATGCCGGCAAAGGTGGCCAGATAAATCATTTTTGGAATGACCAGCTGGGTATGCACTCCCATCTGGTTCAATTGAATAAACATCTGTATGCCTTGAGTAGAAGGCAGCGCTTGGCCTAGCCACTGCATCCACACAGGCATTGCGGCATGCGGCCACGCCGTACCTGAAAGTAAGAACAGCGGAATAGAGGTAAATACAATCACGTGACCTGCACGTTCCGGCATATCCAGAAAAGAGGCAATCAGCATGCTGAGGCCAATCACGCAGCTCACAAAGATAGGGACCGCAATGAGCATGCCCCAGAAGTTACCACCCCTTGGATAGTCATTCAGCCAAAAAGTAAATCCAAATAAATATAAACAGCCCAGAAAACCAATGGTCAAAATGGCACTGAATAATGCCCAGAATTCGGTTCGACTCGGTGTCCAGTGCTTTTCACGATAAGTCGCAATTAACATGCACAAACCCAGCAAAATGGTTTGATGGATAATCAGTGGGGCAACGGCCGGGAAAATATAACTGCCATAGCCAGACAGGGTATTGAACAAGGGAATTTGATGGATCGACAGCGCCGGAGCAAATTCAGAAATATGCTGGAATTTTTCTGCTTGTTCAACCAGCGCATGTTCAACCGATGCTGCCAGTCCCAAACCGATCTTCTGGGTTTTTAAGAAATTGGCGGCACTTAAATATAAACCGATGCCACCCACTTCACCTCGACGCAGACTGCTAGATAAATTGTTCGGCAACAGTAAAATCCCATCTGCCTGTTGCAGCTTGATCATCTGCTCTGCTTCAGCAAAATTGCCAGTCACTGCACGGATTTCAACATTGGGGCTTTTAGCCACTTCACCAATAATCTTGGATGTCACCAGGCTTTGTTCTTCATCGACAATAATAATCGGTAAGGATTCGGCATGTTCTGCCTGATAGGCAGCCGGGTAGAAGAAACTGTATAAAAATACCGAGAGTACCAACGTGGTCAAGATTGAGCTATTTGAAGCAATATCTTTAAAGGTTTTTAAATAAAAGTGCAGAAAGTTTCTGAGTGTTTTCATGCCTGAACTCCCTTTAGATATTTTTTAAGGAAGAAGTAAGCAGTGCCCAGATAAATCAGGCAATACACGGCTAAAATTGCAAGTGGTAACAGTGAAATGGATACAGGACTGCCGATGACCCATTGTTCTGTCTGTAATTTGGCATAAGGGGTATAGGGAATAATATTCGACCAGAACTGGGTAAATAAGGGCGCATTGTTCAGCGGTAAAGTCACCCCTGCAAAACTTAAAGATGACCCGCCATACACGGCAATAAAACCAAAACTTTTAGCCAGATCACGTGTGGCTAAAACTACGCTGCTGCTGATCAAGGCATAAGCGCTATAGAGAAGAAATTGTCCTAATAAAATAGGCCAGAGCTGTCCCTGTATAAACCAGCCGCGAATTTCCACCAGCCAGAACATCCATAACCAGGTCCAAAAGCTGAAAATCAGCACATAGGTTATATTTTTGGAAAACAAAGCTAAGAAGACATTTTGCCCAGTTGTCCATATTTTTGTCGTGCCAAATTTCAACTCTTGTCCTACGGCAAAAGCCACGCAACAACACAACAATAAATGCAAAATCGCCGGAATCATGTACGGTTCTAAATAGAATTCATAACTTAGCCCGGGATTAAACAGCGGCGAAATTTTGATATTGGGCGTGGGGGCATTCAGATCAGGAATCTGGTTTTGCAAATAACTGTGTCCAGTAAAGTCGGCCAGTGCCTGCAAGGTGCTGATCAGCATGGCCGATGAAATGCTATTACCGACACTAAAATAACTTTGGTTATAGGCAATACTGATCTGGGCATCCTTGGCTTGAACCAGCCGTTGTTCGGCACCTTCTGGAATGCTGATATAACCCCAGATTTTATTTTGGTTGAGTAGCTGTTCAACCTGGTCCTGACTGCTGGAAATGGTGCGGATGCTCAGGGTGTTGTTCTGACGGACATAGTATTCAATATTACGGCTCAGTTCACTCTGATCCTGATCAATAATTGCAATCGGCAGATGGCTCGGTTTGCCTTGAGCAAACATACTTGCGAACAGCACAATCACAAAGGCAGGTGCTAGGGTGACCATACATAAATCCCACTTATGCCTGAGCAAATAGCCAAGTTCACGCAGTATGCCATGCAGCATGATCAAGACTCTTGCACTTTAAACAGTACGCTCATGCCGACTTTTAAATCCTGAATCGGCTGGGCAGGAGTAAGCTGCATCTTGAAACTGCGAATATCATAGCCACCGGTTTGGCGTGTGGTTTTAATGGTGGCAAATTCACCTTCAGCATCAATATTTTTGATCTTGAACAGAGCTTTTTTGTTTAATGCAGGAATAAAGCCTTCAATCGATTTGGCCTGATAGACCTGTGCATATTGATCTTCACGAATATTCAGGCTGACCCAGAGATCATCATCCTGAATAATACTCACCACGGGCACGCCCATCGCTACCAGTTCCGACACCTTGCCATAAGTTTTGGAGATGGTGCCATTGATCGGGGAAACCAGCTTGGTTTCAGCTTCCAGCGCATTGGCTTCTGCAACGGCTGCTTTGGCAATTTCCACCTGTGCATCTGCGGAGGATTTCTGTTCTGGCGTGCTGCCACGTTTGGCACGTGCATATTGCTGATAAGATGCTTCGGTCATTTGTGCGGCAGATCGTGCTGCAGCATGCATTTCATCACGGCGCTGGCGTGAAATGACGCCTTCTTTAAACAGGTTGGCACCACGTTGATAGGTGGTTTGAGCCAGCTCTTGCTGGGCTTTCATGGCCTGCCAGTTGGCATATAGACTGTCGATATTTTCCTGTTGTGAACCGCGATCTGCTGTGGATTGCAAGGCTAAAGCAGATTGCAGGCTGGCCAAAGCCTGCTGTTTTTTAGCTTCAACTTCCGGACTAAACAAGCGGACCAGTGACTGACCTTTAAGCACTTTTTGTCCATCGTGAATATATATTTCTTCAATGCGGCTCGGCACCTTAGTGCTGACATGGATAGTTTCAGCTTCAACCCGCCCTTGTAGCTCCACTTCCTTGGGCTGATAACTTTTCCATAACCCAAAGCCAATGAGGCCTAAAAGCAAGATCAGGATGATGATACCAACTACTTTAATGGCAGCTGAAGATTTTGAACCTGTCTTTTCAGCGGCCGGCGCTTGCACTTGTTCTGAATAACTGAAAAATCCATCATCCGTCTTGCTTTGCTGTTCAGAGGCCGTTTGAGTGTCTTGTTGATGGCTTGGAGCTGAAGTAAGGGTAGAAGTTCCTTTTGATGAGGTATTTTCTACATCTTGATCAGGCCTATTTTGATCTTGAGTCATGCTGTTCCCCATCAAAAATTAACGAATATAACTGGTATTGCTTTGACTGACATAGTTTTGAAACTGCTCAATCGAGCCATGGCTTTGCAGCAAAGTGGCCAGGGACATGACATATTTATAAGCATTCAGTGCCATCTCACTTTTTAAAGCATTCAGGCTATTTTGTGCATCAATCACCTGGGTGGCCGTTCCCATATCTTCTTTAAAAGATAAAGTTTGAATACGCAGATTTTCCTGGGCAGCCTGAACATTCTGTTGCAGTAGTTGATGACTTTGCTGGGCGGAGGTCATTTCATTGTAAGAGCTATAAATAATGTTTTCGACTTCCTGCTTGGTGCGTTCGGTCATCAGTTCAGAAGCATAACGTTGCAATTCTGCGGCCTGAATATTTTTGTTGTTGTTAACGCCTGAAAACAGGTTATAACGTGCCGCTACACCGACAATCCAGTTTTGCTTTTCATCCAGACTATATTCGCCAAAGGCGAACAAATTAGGTTTTTTAGCAGCACTTTGTACCTTGACGTTGGCATTGGCCAGCTGAGTGTCCATCTGCATTTTCTGGATCAGCGCAGATTGCTCCGGATAGCTTTTTAACATCGCATTCAGGTTTTGATTTTGGCTGGAATTGACAAATAGGGGCGTGCTCAGTTCGGTAATCTGGCTGCGCTGTAACAGGTTATTAAGCTGAAACAGGCTTGATCTGAAATTGGCCGTTGCATTTTGCACACTACGCTCGGCATTATTCTTTGCCACTTCAAACTGCATACGTTGCCCTTTGCTGATAAAACCCTGCTGTTCCAGCTTTAAGGCATTGCTGTAGTGGGTCTGCATAGCGTTGAAATTGGACTGGCTAGAGGCTAAAAGCTGCTTTTGCAGTTGAGCATTAAAATAGGCCTGAATTAGTTCAAAGCGTTGTACATCTTGCTGTTGTTTGGTATTCAATTGACTACGTTGTGCCCTGAGATGAGCTATTTCCTTGGTGCTGGAGGTCAGACCGCCGGTATATAAAGGCATTAACACTGAAACGGTAGGGCGGATCACTTGATCTTCCAGAATCACGTTGGCCGAGTCAGGGAATAGCCCAATACCACTATGAATGGTTTGATTCAGACCTTGCTTTAAAGGATCAGAAATAGTGGATGGAAGGTTTTCTTGATTAATACGATCGTTGATGCCTTGAGAAAGTGTCTGTTCCAGATTGTTTTTAAAAGAATCAAGTGGCAGGTCGACTTCATTATGGAAAGCATAGGCACGCACATTTAAATCGACCCGGGGCAGACCTAAACCCTTGACCGCTTCAGCTTGTAATTGTGCAGATTGTTGCAAAGCCTGATTGGCCTGTGTGCTATAGGAATCCTTTAAAATCGACTGTTCAGCCTGTGCATAACTGATGCTTTCGGCAAAGGCTGGACAAGCAAAAAGCAGGCTAACAGTACAAATGCCAACACGAAAATTTTGTTGTATGAGGAGTGCAATTTTTTTTGGTTGTGCATGTAAACGCAATAACATCACTCAAACTCTCAATTTCTTTGTAACAATTATATGGCATAGATTTAATTGTATGTCTAATCAATAAGTTGTTGTCTTGTTTAATGTGCATGTGTATAGCAATCACGTGATTAGATCGCTAATGCGAAGATATGACAGCAGAATTTGAAAAGAGAAGTAATAAGATGCAGTTGCACTTTTAAACTACGTCCCAAGTCGTGAAAAAGGAGTTGCTAAAATCAATCTTTATTGAGATTTTGACTTTAAATGTCCGACAGCATTGAAATATTTTCAGGATAATTTACTGCAAGCAACGCCTATCTGTGGTTAAATGCCATCATTTTATTGTGTTTCACTTTGAAAGGAAAAATCATGCGCGCGTACAACTTCTGTGCTGGTCCTGCTGCATTACCTACTGCCGTTTTAGAAAAAGCTCAGGCTGAATTGCTTGATTGGCATGGCAAAGGCCTTTCGATCATGGAAATGAGTCACCGTAGCAGTGACTATGTAGCTGTGGCAGAAAAAGCAGAAGCAGATTTGCGCAAACTGATGAACATTCCTGAGAACTATAAAGTATTGTTCTTGCAAGGTGGTGCTTCGCTGCAATTCTCTGCTATTCCTTTAAACCTGTTGGGTAAAAACAACAAGGCTGATTATATTCATACCGGAATCTGGTCAGAAAAAGCGCTGAAAGAAGCAAAACGCTACGGCGACATTAATGTTGTTGAAGCGGGTACCAGCATTAACGGTAAATTGGCCATTTCAGAACAAAGCAGCTGGAACTTGTCTGATGATGCGGCTTATGTGCATTATGCCGACAACGAAACCATTGGCGGCCTTCAGTTTGCGGGTATTCCTGAAACAGATAAACCACTGGTATGTGACTTTTCATCAAGCATTTTATCTGCGCCATTAGATGTATCCAAGTTTGGTTTAATTTATGCAGGTGCGCAAAAGAATATTGGTCCTGCTGGCTTAACTTTAGTGATTATTTGCGAAGATTTACTTGATCAGGCGAAACCTGAAATTCCAAGCATTTTGAAATATTCAGATCAGGCGAAAAACGGTTCTATGGTCAACACACCATCTACCTATGCCTGGTACCTATCTGGTCTGGTATTTGAATGGCTGCTTGAAAATGGCGGAGTCGATGCCATGCATCAGGTCAACCTTGAAAAAGCCAAATTACTGTATGGTTATATCGATGCTAGTGATTTCTATGCCAACCCGATTGCAGAAGCAAACCGTTCAATCATGAATGTACCATTTACCTTGGCAAAAGCTGAGCTTGAGAAGCAATTTTTGAAAGAAGCTGAAGCGAATCATCTGCTGAATCTGGCAGGTCACCGTTCAGTGGGTGGTATGCGTGCAAGTATTTACAATGCTGTACCATTAGAAGGCGTACAGGCTCTGGTTAACTTTATGGATGACTTTGCCAAACGCAATGCTTAATTGCTAAAGCTAAAAAAGCCCATCACATGATGGGCTTTTTTATTGAATAGAATCTGAACGTTGAAGATGAGATCATTACAATAAGCTTAAAAAATAAAGTGATGCAAAATATAGGCAGACATAAACATACCTAAGATAAAGAACAGGCATGAAATGCCGTCTAACTGGAAGCGTTTAGTCAGTTGATGGCCAACTGTTTGTATATTTTCTTCTTGCACGATTTTCATGGAAATTCTATTCCGATTTATTTATCGTTAATTTATATGGATAGTTTTTATTTTTAGCATAAAAAATTGATTAAATAAAGTACTAAATAAAAATATGTAATTAAAATATTTATTTCATGTGGCAAAATATTAGATGGCTTGCCAGATTCTTGTCGCTACAGGGTTGTGGTGGATAACAGAATTAAAAATAAGGCATAAAAATATAATAACTGTAACCCGAATTACGGATAAGAAAACCGCTTGAAAAAAAGATGGTTAGAGCCATTTAGAAAGTTACTACACAAACCAAAGACTCTAACCACCATGTTTGATTTTACAGAAATCTTCTGTGTTATTGAT